>JBHICS010000167.1:0-3870 GCA_046759685.1 Candidatus Brocadiales bacterium
TGCCTCCTGCAGCCTGTCTTTTAACTCCTCGATTGCTTTGGCATGGAAATAAAGCGTCGGTTCCACCTCAATCAGTGTACCTTCTTCAACCATTAGATTGAGAAACAACCTGAACCTGTCTCTTTCAGGAGGGTCCTTGGGCAGCACCTTTTCAATGTTTGGAGGGGTAAACTTGTCCTTTAGAAAAGAATCCTCTAATGACTTCACGGTCTTTTTGTCCGATTCGGACAGCACCACCCGGTATCCTGCCATGGCAATCCTTTGTCCTGTGGTGACGATGGCGCCTTCTTGTTGCAAATCTGCCAGGACCCGCGAAAGCAATGGGAGGGGCAAGCCTCTCGGCAGTTTTGTCCGCAACGTGGCCCCATCAATGCCCCTTTCCATGGGGTTGGTCTTGTGAAATTCCTCTACGCGTCTAAGAATCTCAGCCCTGATGGCTGAGAATCTTTGCCGATGGACGCTAAGGACCCTTGAATTTTCCTTTATATTTACGAGGACGCCCTTTTCCGTAAGCCCGTTGATTACCTCTTTTACCCTGGAAGGATAGATGTTGAGACGTCTTGACAGCTCTTCATCCGAGAGAAGATAGTGGGCCTGCTCCAGAAATGCCTGTTCTATAATATCCTGGTCTGTTCCCTCATGGAGTAGTCTCAGAGGTGCCAGCGCCTCTTCCCTGAAACGCTTGAGTTTTTTGGTGTATGCCCCCCTTAGAACCTTTCCCCCACCAATGGTGCGGCAGGGGGAATAAGAACGTATCACATAGTGCTCCCCCCTCTCAGCCACAATGGGATCTTCCAACCTGTACTGAACGAAGGCACTTTCACCGGGTTTTAGCACCTCTTTGTCCAACAAGACAGCCCTACCCATCACCTCGCTGGTGGCAATGTGGAATCTAATCCTCTCCCCGCTCCCAAGCACCCTCCGGGCGGTGGGAAGATAGCGAAGGTAACCGTCAACCATCTGCACAGGCTCAAGATAGCCGGGCACCGATAGCTGGAAACCCCTGTAGACCTCAGATGTCTTGACCCCTGAGAGGTTAAGTGCGGCACGCTGCCCGCGGTGTGCAGACTCGATCTTCTCTCCATGGACCTCGATGCCCCTTATCCTTGCAAGCTTTTTCAGCGGTAGTATCTCCACCTCATCGCCCAACCTTACCTCTCCGCTCGAGACCGTGCCCGTTACCACACAGCCAAAACCCTGGATGGTAAATGCCCTGTCAACAGGAAGGCGAAAGATGCCCTGAACTTGTTCCTCTTGAAGACTTAGAATAAGCCCCTTAAGGGTCTCCCTCAGTTCAGGTATGCCCTCTCCCGTGGTGGACGATACAACCTTCATCGGTGCATCCTGAAGAAAAGTCCCGTTTACGAGCCTCTTTACGTCTTCTTTGACCAGTCCAAGCCAGTCATCGCTTACCAGATCCTTTTTTGTTAGGACGATTATCCCGTGTTTTATACCCAATAGTTCAAGTATTTCGAGATGCTCAACCGTCTGCGGCATTACACCGTCGTCCGCGGCAACAATTAGCATTGCAAGGTCAATGCCAGTTGCTCCCGCCAGCATGTTCTTTACAAAACGTTCGTGACCGGGCACGTCCACAATACCAACCCGGAGTCCTTTATCTACGTCCATAAAAGCAAAACCCAAATCAATAGTTATACCGCGGGTTTTTTCCTCTGGTAGGCGGTCTGTATCAATGTTCGTGAGGGCGAGAATAAGGGCGGTCTTTCCGTGGTCAATATGCCCTGCCGTTCCAATAACTACTCTCTTCACCTTACAACTCCAAATATCCTCAGAAGGGCATTAAGGATTTCTTCCACGTCAGCTTTGTCCCTTACGGTGCGGAGGTCAAAGAGTAATCTGTCTTTCTCGATTCGCGCAAAGATGGGTGGGTCGTTCTGTCTGAGCTTGTCAGAGACCTCTTGTGCGCTAGGCGTCTCCGTTCTAAGAGAGACAAGTTTTGTTGGTATTTCTTCCCCAGGCAGTGAACCACCTCCCACGGCGGAGGTCCCTCCCTCCAGAGTGGCAGCAATCCTACCGCCACTCCTCTTTGAAAGGTCTTTTATAAATTTTTGGGATTCTTCCTCAATATCCTTCAGTGGCCTGGTGAGCATCTCGAGTATAGGCAAGTGTTGTGTGAGTTTGGACTTATCTGCGTATAGCCTCAAAGTGGCCTCAAGGGCCGCTACGGTGAGTTTATCGACTCTAAGTGCCCTGGCAAGGGGATTCCTCTTTAAAAGGTCCACATATCTCTTTTTCCCCACTATGAGCCCGCCCTGGGGACCGCCCAGAAGCTTGTCCGTGCTGAAGGTGATTATGTCTGCACCGGCCCTTACACTCTCTTTTACCGTCGGCTCATGGGGAAGCCCAAACATTTCCAAATCAAATAACGCACCGCTGCCAATGTCATACATCACCGGTATCTCATACTCCCGAGCCAGTCTCGCAAGCTCCTCTATATTCACCGAGGTGGTGAAGCCAACGATGCGGAAGTTGCTTGAGTGGACCTTGAGCAGGAGGGCAGTGTTGGGATTTATGGCCTTTCTGTAATCAGATATATACGTCCTGTTTGTGGTACCCACTTCTACCATTATTGCCCCACTCTTGGCCATGACCTCAGGCATCCTGAAGGAGCCTCCAATCTCTACCAGCTGAGAGCGCGAGATGACGACCTCTTTGTCCCTGGCAAGCGTGTCTAGGGCGAGGAGTACGGCAGCGGCGTTGTTGTTCACCACCATTGCTGCCTCCGCACCCGTAAGGGCAACGGCAAGGGCCTCAACATGGTCTCCCCTGGAAGACCTTTTCCAAGTCAGCAGATCCACCTCAAGAGAGCAGTACCCCTCTGCCACGTCTTTTATACCCTTGAGGGCCTCACTGGCCAGTGGTGAGCGCCCAAGGCCGGTATGCACCAAGACGCCAGAAGCATTAATAACCCGCTTAATGGGAATCTTTCCCCTCTCCAGCAGCCTTCCCTTTATCAGCGGCAGGATGGCTGTAGGGGAAAGGTCCGCATCTGGGGCATCAGAAGTCTCAATAGACTCCCTTATCTCATCTAGCACCTCTCTGATTGCAGAGACAACCAGTGGCCTGGGGTAACTGACGAAGAGTCCCGTTACCTCCAGCATCTCCAGCAGCGCGCTTACTGAGGGTATGTCTTTAAAGCCTTTCTTGTCCATATCAGTTTAGTGTGTGTAATGATATAGTATTAACCCTATACCTATAATTAAGAGCACTGAACCGACCACCTTTCTCTCATGGTGTTCCAGCCTCTCTAATCTTAACCATTGTACCCCCCTATATGCAAGGGTGGTTAAAAGGACCATGCCGATGGCATTAGCCGCCGCCAAGACCACACCCATGAGAGCAAGGAGTGTCCAGGTAAAGTTGCTGACAGCCAGAAACATGGGCAAAAGCTCAACACATGGGGATAAGGTTACCATGGTAAATAACGATGCAGCGGCGGCCTTGTCAGACAAGGCAGGGTCAATGGGGCCGTGGTCATGGGTATGTTTCTTCCTGATGGTTATGTATACGAGACCCATTACCACCAGTATACCTCCCGTTATTATATCCGTGCCTTCTGCGTATTTCGCTATCTGAAAGCCGAGAAACGCCACCACCACGCCCATGGCAATGGTCACTGTGGAGTGGCCCAGGCTGCTTGCAGCGGTCACGCCCAGGGTCTTGGCCAAAGACCACCCCTGACTCTTACCCACCAGGGCAAACGGTATCCAGTGATGGGGAAGTACAGCGTGAACCAAAGCTATGGTAAAGACGGCTATGAGGATGCTTATGGCCGGTTGGTCCATATGGTTGTCACCGTGTAGTTGTTACATTAAGCAAGAGAACAAGGGCGACCCGGCGGATTGCCCT
>JBHICS010000168.1:0-3843 GCA_046759685.1 Candidatus Brocadiales bacterium
CTTGCGAATGATGCCCTTGGCTGCCGTTTGATCGAGTGCCTTGGTTGTTATGTGCAGCTCTTGCCTGGCTGCCTCTGTGTTGCCGGAATCGGCAACTGTAATGAATTTCTTTATCTGCGTCCTGAGCCTGGACATTGCGGCACGATTACTGGCCCGACGCCTTTCGTTTTGTCTCTCGCTCTTAAAGGCCGCTGGTCTATGTGGCATTATATCCTCCTCTATAATTTAAAAGTAATAACTTATTAAACCCAAGGTTGTTTGTCAATGAAAAATACCCCCCTTGCATTCACACCGTATGGCTGTTATACTGCCTTTAAATGTTGATTTATTTGTTGTCCGCTTAACTATCCTCTTGAAACCAAGGTATGAAGATACTAATTTACCCTGACCCACAACTCAAGCAGAGGGCTAAGCCCATAGAGGAGATAAATGAGGACTTCCACGACAAGGCAGAAGAGATGCTCCAGCTCATGTACGAGGCCCAGGGGATAGGGCTGGCTGCAACTCAGGTGGGTTGGCCCGTGCGTCTATTGGTAAAGGACCCCACCGGTGAGAGGGTCGGCGAGCGCGTTTATATCAATCCTGTCATAACCCACGAAGAGGGGGAATCGTTGGAGGAAGAGGGCTGCCTCAGCCTGCCAGGCATCTTTGGAAAGATAGTAAGGTCAGAAAGGATAAAGGTAGTGGCCTACAATCTTCAAGGTGAGAAGTTGGAGCTAGAGGCAGAGGGCCTTGAGGCAAGGGTGTGGCAGCACGAGATAGATCACCTGAACGGTATCCTAGTCATCGATAAGATGACGCCAGCCAGCAGCCTTGCAAACTCTCGGCGACTGAAGGAACTGGAAGAGATTTATAAAGAAGGGACCGCTAAAACGCGAAGCCTGTAGGCGACCTCTCGGTCCCTTGACACCTCTTGTTTGCCCCCATTTGGAGAACCCTGACAAATTATGAACATCATCTTTATGGGGACGCCTGACTTCGCATTACCCAGTCTAAGGCACCTTGCAGGCAGCTCTCATCGCAATAATATACGGGCAGTAGTCACTCAGCCAGATAGGCCCAGGGGCCGCCACCTTCACCATACGTATCCCCCACCGGTAAAGCAGTTGGCCGAGGAACTTGGCCTGAGGGTAATCCAGACGGATAACGTCAATGAGCCAGACGTTCTCCAAGAACTTAATAATCTGAGTCCGGACCTTATCGTGGTGGTTGCATTTGGCCAAAGGTTGTCGCGAGAATTCCTCGAAATCCCAAAAATCGCCTGCATCAACCTCCATTCCTCGCTCCTGCCCAAGTATCGCGGGGCCGCACCCATTATATGGGCCATCGTTAATGGTGAAGAGATAACGGGTGTCACGGCTCAGAAGGTGGTGTACGAGATGGACGCTGGTGACATTATCTCTCAGGAGGTTGTAGAGATAGGGCCTGATGATACAGCCGGAGATTTAGAGCCAAAACTCTCAGAGGTGGCCGGCAATCTTTTGATGAGGGTCCTTGAGGCCTACGAACACTCCAACATATCTTACACCCCGCAACAGAGGGAGTCGGTGAGCTATGCGCCACGTGTAAGGAAAAAGGATGGACTTATTAACTGGAATCAGTCCCCGGATAAAATCCACAACTTTATTCGTGGGATGAACCCCAAGCCGGGTGCCTTCTCCTTCCTTTCTGTAGAAGGGGGCAGGCCAAAGAAAAGGCTCATCATCTTACGCTCGCATCTGGAGACGCAAAGGGGGGTGCAAGAAATGCGTGACCCCGGCACCATAATTGACACCTCGGATAAGGGCATACAGGTAGCCGCCGATGGTGGCTCTTTATGGATAACACAACTCCAGACGGAAGGGGGGGGAAAAATGACAGCGCAAGAATACCTCCATGGTCACCGTCTTGGTAAGGGAGAGTGTTTTCTGTCAGAGTAAACGTCCTTGACTTTACCCAATACCTACATATAAAATGGCGTAGAAAATCGTAGACTTGAGAGGGAGAGTTGCATGACCATTGGTGAGGCAATAGACGCTAAATTCGTTTCTTTGAGCAACCTAATACAGAAACTGAAGGGGTCTAAGTGTCCGCCCTCGAGCCTCCTTATCATGTTTCCCCACTGCATCCAGTGGTCGAAGTGTCCCCAGAAGATAACCCTCGACCTCAACGAGTGCAAGCGCTGCGGCAAATGCAAGGTAATGGATTTGATAGCGTTGTCAGAGAAATACGGAGTACAGCTTGCTGTTGCCACGGGCGGCAGGGCAGCCCTGCAGAAGGTCAAGTCAGAGGAGATCCGCGGGGTGGTGGCCATCGCATGCGAGAAGGAGCTACGCATTGGCCTAACGGCCGCATTCCCGAAGGCCATCCTATCTGTGCCCAACTTGAGGCCCCACGGCTACTGTAAGGACACCGACGTGACCATGGAAGACGTAGAACGATATGTCCGCCAATTCTTGGAAGAGGCATCTTAGTCACAATTATCCTTGCCCCACATCATGGTAGAGGTTGTCCCGCTCTCTCTAATCCAAAATGAGGTAAATCGATGCGTAACATAATAATTCCTGTCCTTACGGTCCTTTCTCTTGTCATTTCTACAGCAGTCATTGCCCAGGAAGAGGCACCGCCTACAAGCCCCACAGAGATACGCGCACTCAAGCAGCAGCACCGTGAGGAAATGGTCGAGTTGCGGGCCAAACACAAGGCGGAAGTGGAGGAACTTAGAGCCAAACACCGTCAGGAGATGGAGTCAATCCAAAGCGAGCGCCACGCCAAGCGAAAGGGCGAACGGGAGCAAATGCGCAAGCAACTGAAGGAAGACCTGGAAAACCTGCGCAAACTGATGAAGGAAGAGATTGGAGACCTGCGAGAAGAGCTTCGAGAAAAGCTCAACGAAATGCTCAAAAAGATGACTGAACAACTTGAGCAGATGCAAGACTAAAGAATAGAACTGTTACACAACCCTATTCTTGCGAGTTGCAAAAATATGAAGAAGCATATCCTCTTTATATTCATCGTCTTATGTCTTTCCATTACTGTATTAACTACGGCCCGGGGGCAGTCCACTGCAGACGTAGCCGCTCAGCACAAGTCTGAGCGGGCAAAGCAGAGGACTAAATTTGCTGAAGAGATAAGGCAATTACAGGCCAAACTCAAGGCCGAAATAGAGCATCTGCACGCTAAGCACCGAGCGGTAAAAGAAGATTTACGAGCAAGCCATAAGGCCGAGATTGAACAGCTGCACGCCAAACATCAAGCAATGAAGGAGGCAATACGAAACAAGTATAAGGCCGAGATTGAACAGTTTCACACCAGGCATCGAGTGATGAAGGATGAAATACGTGCGAAGCATAAGGCCGAGACAGAGCAACTTCACACCAGGCATCGGGCTAATAAGGAAGCACTACGAGCAAGACATAAGGGTGCAGACATACCGCCGGGCGCAGGAGTAAGGCCGAAGTTAAGAGATAGGCCCAGGCCCAAGCCGCCTCAGGCAGGGGAGGGATACAAGCGGAAGCACCCACCAGAGGCCGAAGCCGGTGAAATAGGCAAACCACATAGGCCTAAGAGACCATCACACGCCGGACCAGACCGCCCCCACAGACCAGATAGACCATCACATGCCAAACCCCACAGGCCTGATAAACCAACGAATGCCAGGCCAAGTAGACCTCAGAAACATGGCGGTGGACCGACATCAAAACGAAGGAAGGAGAAGTAGCTGGTAGCGTAGGGCTTCTAGTCCTTAGGCAAGGGCGGATGCAGGTGCCCCATGACCTTAGCCCGGAGGCAATAGGTGCACAGGTCTAAAGACCTGCGGCAGCCTGCAATGGCGAATCACGTTAGATTGCCCGATTCTATTTC
>JBHICS010000169.1:0-3826 GCA_046759685.1 Candidatus Brocadiales bacterium
AACCTCGACGGCCACGAGGTCCGCATCGGCGACCTGATCCTGAATAGAGAAGGCTTAAAACAAAACATAACACAATTAATAAACGACTATAAACCCGATGTGGTGGGCACAAGCGCAATGAGCTTCCAATTCGCCACGGCAAAGAGAATCGCCACCCTGGTTAAAAGTATAAGAAAAGAAACCGTGACCGTGCTGGGCGGTTACCACGCCACCCTGCTTTACGATGAGCTATGTGTAAGCGATGACTGCAAGCCATTTGACTACATCTTAAGAGGCGAAGGAGAGTCTTCCTTCGCTGAGCTGCTGGATGCACTCCAGGGCAAGCGAGGCCTCGACACCGTAATGGGCCTCTCCTACCGTAACGGCAACGGGTTTATCCACAATCCCCATAGGCCAGCAGAGGACCTGGAGGAGCTGAAACTCCCGGACAGGACAAAAAGGCTCTGGACAGGTAACTCCTTTAACGGCTACATACTCGACATAATAGAAACGTCCCGGGGCTGCACCATGCCCTGCAATTTCTGCTGTATGGAGAAGATGTACGGAAAAAGTTTTAGAGCATACAGCATACCACGGGTCATAGAAGACATAGGAAACTGCAAGAAGCTGGGCACTGGTTACATTATCTTCTCAGATGACAACATCTGTCTCGATATCAAGAGATTTGAGGACCTTTGCGACGCAATAATAGCAGCAGGTCACAACGACATAGGCTACATAGTACAGGCCTCAAGCTCGGGCATAGCCACCTCTGAAAAACTCGCCGAGAAGATGGCAAGGGCCGGGTTCAAGATAGTCTTCCTGGGGATAGAAAACGTCGCAGAGGAGAATCTGCGCAGGCTAAAGAAGGGCAATATTGTCAACAGCACACGAGTTGCCGTGAAGAAACTACACGAAAACGATATGCTGGTAACCGGCGGCATCATCCTGGGTAATCCCGAAGATAAAGAAGAGGCTATTGCCAAGAACTACAGCTTCCTACAGGAACTGGATATAGACTTCTACGCAGACCAGATACTTACACCCTACCCCAGGACCCCTATAAGGGATGAGATGCTCCAAATGGACCTCATAACCAATAAAGACAACTTTAGAAGATACAACACCTTCTGGGCCAATGTCAGGACGAATTATCTTTCTCCCGACGAGATACAATTCCTACGGTGGAAATACAATAAGCTTTACGCAGATAACATGCTGGCCACAAAGACCTTCAGAAGAAATAGCCCCCTGGCATACCTCATGATAAATTACTTCTGGAGGCCCCTGCAGAGAGTGAGCAACTTCCTCTTTGGTAAGAATCTTACAGAACGGGAAAACTACGAAATGGATATGCAAAGGGCCGAAGAGATTAACAGTTTTCCAGACCTCTATCATGATGATGGGAACGGGCCTAGCTGACTTTCCCTTGCCTTTTAGCAAACCGACAAGTATAATCGCCTAAACATAAGGAAAACACTGTGTCCACAGCACCAACCGTATCCATAGTTCGCTGCAGCGATTACAAGGTACCCCAGGTCTATACGGCCGTGAAGGATGCCCTTGAGCAAGTAGACGGCATCCATAAACTGGTAGGCCAGAAGAAAAAGGTGCTCCTTAAGTTAAACCTCCTTTCTTCTTCTCAAGGGCCTGAGCAAGCAGTAAACACACATCCTGCAGTAGTAAGGGCACTGGTGGACTTCTTCCAAAAGGACGTCGGTGCCGAGGTCTACATCGGCGACTCCTGCGGCAGCGTCAGAGACGGCTCAACAAACAAGGCCTTCAAGGTTACAAGACTCGATAAGGTGGCTGAAAATACGGGGGCCAAGTGGGTCAACTTCGACCAAGACAAACACATCGATATCAAGAAAAGCAACGGTGCAACCATTCCAACCTTCCGCATTGCAAGGACAGTAAAGGATGTAGACCTGGTAGTTTCTGTCCCAAAACTGAAAACCCATGGGCTCACAAAGTACACGGGTGCGCTAAAGAATACCCTTGGCGTCATACCGGCTAAGGGGAAGAAGGATGTCCATATTCAGGCGCCCAAGCCAAGTAACTTCGCACATGCCCTGTTAGACGTTTACGAAGAGATCAAACCCCACCTTACCCTGATGGATGCTGTTGTGGGTATGGAGGGTAATGGACCCAATGCAGGCGAACCGAGAAAGGTCGGTCTCATCATTGCCAGTAATAATGGGGTCGCCATGGACGCCGTCGCCTCAAGCATTATTGGATACGAGCCCCTCGGTATACCCACTATAAGATATGCACAGGAGAGAGGGCTGGGAACCGCCGACCTGGAAAAAATCGATATAAAGGGTGAGCGGCTGAGTGACGTTTCTGTGTCCGATTTTAAAAAACCTGGCAACGTCGCTAAGGATTTCGCCGTTAACTACTTACCGGGATTCCTATTTGCAAAGATGTTTGATGTTTCTTGTGACTCATATTCCACCGTTTACGAGCCCAACTGCACAAAGTGCTATGCATGTATCAAGAACTGCCCCGTCGAGGCCATAACTCCAACCGGAACCGATGGCACCGCTCGCGTAGACAAAGAAAAATGCATAGGGTGCTTCTGCTGCGATGAGGTATGTGATTATAAGGCCATCGTCATGGAGCGTCACACCGTAGGAAAAATATTCCTCAGAATAGCGAAATCCCTGGGCGCAGAAAGAACATAGGCTTACGGCCGCAAGAAACTAATCCTCCCGTTAACGCTCACCTTAACGAGCTAGTATAGTCTTTTCTTTTACAATATATCCTAAAAACGCATCACACCCTTACCCGGAAAGGAAGCAAGATGCAGTGGCACAAGATATTCGTCCCAGAGATTACTGAACTTATTGAACAGAGATCACTCAAAGAGTTGGGGGAATTTCTCCGCAGGTTACACCCTGCCGATATTGCAGACATACTCAGAGACCTGCCCTCAGCCAATAGAGTCCTGGCTTTCAGGGTGCTGGACAAGGCAAAGCTCGCCTGGGTATTCTCCCTCTTCGAGCCGGAAGAACAAGAAGAACTCTTAAAGCTATTTACAGAACAGAAGGTTAAAGAGATCCTCCTGGAAATGGACTCGGATGACAGGGCCCAGTTCCTGGAGGAGCTCCCGGCTGACGTGGTAAAGAGATTACTGGCGCTACTGCCCCCCGACGAAAAAGAAATCACCAACCTCATACTTAACTACCCCGACAATTCTGCCGGCAGGCTTATTTCAACCGATTACGTGGACCTCAAGGCAGACATGACAGCCGCTCAGGCCATCGAGCAGGTAAGGAAAACTGGCCTCGATAAAGAGACCATATACATCTGCTACGTCATAGACAAAACCAGAAAGCTTATAGGCGTACTGTCCCTTAGAGACATAATACTTGCACCACCCACCAAGAAGATAGGCGATTTAATGAACACCATGGTTTTCAACGTAAAGACCACTGATGACCAGGAGGTCGCAGCCAAGATAATACAAAAGTACGACCTGCTGGCCGTGCCCGTCGTCGACCTGGAAGGCCGGTTGGTGGGGATAGTCACCGTTGACGACGTGATAGACATCTTCGAAGAAGAGGCCACAGAGGATATGGAAAAGATGGCCGCCGTACGCCTGCCGGAGGAAGAGTATTTCAAGGCCGACTTCCTGAAGGTGGTAAGGAAGCGTGCCACATGGCTCATAATACTTATACTTGCTGAGACACTTACCAGCGACCTGATAGAGAACTATACCACTTCCTTGACCTCACTCGTGGCCCTCGCCTATTTCATCCCCATGCTCACCAGCTCGGGCGGCAACACAGGCGCCCAGTCCTCAACATTAGTAATCCGCGCCCTGGCCATAGGCGAGGTCGGCCTC
>JBHICS010000170.1:0-3792 GCA_046759685.1 Candidatus Brocadiales bacterium
CAGGGAGTCCTCTATCCCCAGCCCTGCGCAGAACTCACGGGCCTTTCTCCTGCACGCATGGGCATCCAGCAATTCGTCGCGCCCCACGCCGACCTGCCACTCCCTACCCTTTATGGCCTGTACCGGACATGCCTTTATACACGCCATGCAACTACCACATTTACCAGCACTTACAGCACTCCCCACCTCAAGCGGCATATCGGTCAACACGGTTCCCAACCGCACCCTGGGGCCATATTCATCGGATATAAATAAGGATGGCTTGCCTATCCAGCCAAGCCCTGCAAGGGTGGCGGCCGTCTTGTGAGGAAGGCCCCCGTCAAACGATTCTATATAGTCCTGCTGTCCCGTGTCCTCGACGGTTGCCTTAACAACGTGTGCTTCATAACCTGCCGACTTTATCAGCCCTACAGTGCCACGCGCAATTAGGTTTATAAGCGCGTTGTTCTTCTTGTATTGCTGATAATATGTCATTGTAGGCCCATAACGGAGCGCCTCTATGACCTCAAGTGGTAGGCTGCAGGCAATGGATATCGCATAGGGAAAACCCAGTGTACCCGGCAAATCGAGACCTTGAAGTCTTGCAAAACCGACGAGTGACGCCCCCTGTTCGTAGATATATTGTTTTATGGCATGATGTACCATAGCGGGGAAAGACTGTTATTTTATACGTAGACTCTTTACTTTATCAGTGATTGGATGCGAGGACGAACATCTTTTGCCAGGCGGCCTAACGTTGGCGAAATATCATTCTCATCGATGATGGCATCTATTAGATAGAAATCTTCACTGGTATTTCCATCCCGCAGTGCCTCTCTGAACTCCTGTCTCGTAGTCGCTTGCGCACCTCTGCCGCCCAGAGCCTTGGCTATGCTCACATAGTCCCAACGCTTGACCCGGAGATAATCCCTGTCCCTATCCATCACTTTAAGCGTTGAAAAGGTACTGTTATCAAAGACAATAACTATAGGATTTAGCCCCATCTTCTTTGCAGTTGCAAGCTCAACGCCCGTCATCTGGAAGCATCCATCGCCTACCAGCACAACGGGTCTTTGGGACGGTAAGGCCAGCTGTGCACCTATCGCACCGGGCACGGCAAAGCCCATACTTGCATAATATGCAGGTGCTATAAAGAGGTCCGTCTTTAATTCGACGGAGGCAAACAGGCAGTCGCCCACGTCAGAGATCACCATATGTCTACCCGTCAGAAAATCGTTCAGCTCATCAATGATAGACACCATGGTGAGTTCTTTTCCTTTCGACACCTTCTTAGTGGGCCTCACCTTTAGCGGCCTAAATGGGCGTTTTTTCAGCGCCTTCGACTTTAGAAGGCCGTCCACCACATCCGTAAGGTTGATTTCGTTGTAGCAGTGGTGACTGACACACACCTTCTCTGTAGTCGCCTGGATTATGTTCGGGGTATAAGAGGTAAACACACCCGCCACACCGAAATCTATAGGTAATGAGCCGAGGGAGAGTATGCAGTCAGACCGTTCAATATAGTCCCTTATGGCCTTAGGGCTGAGTTTACCGATATAATTGCCGATGAAGTTTGGATGATTCTCAGGTATGACAGACTTGCCCAAGAGGGTTGTGGCCACGGGCAGATTTAGCTTCTCTACCAGCTTCGCCAGGGCCTTCATCAGACCAAAGCGTTCAATCTCTACACCCGCATATATAACAGGGCGACGACTGGTATTGAGCCTGGTAACTATCTCCCCTAATGCCTCCTTCAATACCGTCTTCCTTTCGTCGGGACTCTCGTAGCTGGCGCGGCTGCTATATGGAACATCGACATTAACCATATCCCTGGGTATCTCGATATAGCCAGGGCGAGAGAGTTTTTTTGTGGTGTTTATTATCCTGTCTATCTCTGAGGTAGCCGTGATTTCGTCATTCATGACGGCTTGCGAGGCAGTCACCTCCTGATATACCCTCTGCTGTGTCTCGTAGTTCTTTACCCTGTGGTGAAATAGCGTATTCGGGTTCCTGTACCGTATCTCTGGAGCACCCGCCAGCACAACAACGGGAGACTCCTCTGCGTAGGCGAGGGCAATGGGGTTGACCATATTTAGCGCACCGACCCCCTGGGTGGCTATGGCCACACCAAGCCCCTTAATCCTTGCATAGACATCGGCTGCAAACCCTGCAGAGGGCTCATGTGTCACTACCACCGTCTTCATCCCGCACCTCTCCTGTGCCGCATAGAGAGGGAGGATGAAGTCACCGGGGATGCCGAAGGTGTACTCTACCCCCTCTTCCTTCAGCCTCTTGAATATATAGTCCGCAATGCGCATTCTCTCTCCCTTATCTATTTATTCTATCAGCCTCCTCTATGCGGTGTCAATCTAAGTATAAATCATAAATACCCTTCCCCCATTTCTGCTATCGCGCGGGACTGTCCCTACCAAGACTTGCCCTTCCCTCCCCCTTCAACGGGAGGGAAGGGTGGGGGTAAATACATGGTCAATGGACAAGATTTATCCTCACCCCCCCCGACCCCTCCCATCAAGGGAGGGGGAAAAAGAAGTAACTCCCGTCAAGGGAAGGGAAACAAAAAGCTTGTTTTCCAGAGGTTTCCGAGCATACAGAAAGTACCTGTTTTTAACTTCTCAGTTGGGGGTCTTATATTTTGAAATCATGTCGCCTTGTGCTAGAATGTGACTCGTCCCAAACAACCTGAGGGGGTTACAGTGGAGAAATCCATATACGAAGAGTTTCTGGAAAGGGACCTTACTCGCCGCGACTTCTTGAGCTTCTGCGCCCTCATGGCGGGTACGTTAGCACTCCCTTGGGATGCGGTAGCAAAGGTAGAAAAGGCCCTAAGGTCCTCGAAGAGACTGCCTCTCATTTGGCTTGAGTTCCAGAGCTGCACTGCCGATACCGAGTCCTTCCTTCGTGCAAGCAATCCTTCCGCCTCCCAACTTGTCCTTGATGTCCTAGCAGTGAATTATTCAGAGACCTTGATGGCCGCAGCAGGCCATCAGGCCGAGGAGGTGCTGTGGAAAACGGTTGAGGAGGAGAAGGGTAAGTACGTTGCAATTATAGAGGGCTCTATACCGACTGCCGAAGGGGGTATCTACTGCACTATTGGCGGAGAGACTGCCCTGGAGAGGACTAAGAAAATATGCAAAGATGCTTCAGCGATTATCTGTGTAGGGACGTGTGCCTGCTTTGGTGGGATTCCTATGGCAAAGCCCAACCCAACCGGGGCCAAGAGTGTTGAACAAGTAGTCCCAGACGTCAAGAACCTGCTCAATCTACCAGCCTGCCCGGTAAACGTGGTAAACGTCTCAGCCGCCCTTGTACACCTGTTGACCTTTGACAGTCTACCTGCAAAGGACCGCCTCCACCGGCCGCTATTTGCATACGGCAAGAGGATACACGACTCATGTGAGAGACGTGGCTCTTATGACGCAGGGCAATTTGTAGAAAAGTGGGGGGACGAGGGCCATAGGAATGGCTGGTGTCTGTATAAGATGGGATGCAAAGGCCCTGCCACCTTCCACAACTGCCCGAGGGTGCGTTGGAACGACGGGACCAGTTGGCCAATCGGGAGCGGACATCCATGCATTGGATGCTCTGAGCCGAATTTCTGGGACAGCATGTCCCCATTCTACAAACATTTGCCAAAGGTGCCCGGCTTTGGAGTGGAGACCACTGCAGACAAGGTGGGTGTGGGGCTGGTAGCGGCGACTGCCGCTATATTCCTCTTGCATGGCGCAGGGAGTTGGGTCAGAGAGCAAATCATACGAAGAGAAGAAAACAAAGAAAAGTAGCACGGTGCATCTC
>JBHICS010000171.1:0-3792 GCA_046759685.1 Candidatus Brocadiales bacterium
TTGAGGCCATGACATCTCACCGACCTTATCGCCCGGCACTTGGCATGGATAAGGCATTGGAGGAAATATCTCGAAATAAGGGCGTCCTCTATGACACCGATGCGGTGTATGCCTGTGTGAGACTTTTTTCCGAAGAGGGATTTGAGTTGAAATAATTAGTTGAAACAATTATAAGGTGCCTACCGAGCGCCGATGGATACTGTAGGGCCACTTTGCCCCTCTCTTGATGGAAAGAGTGGCAAAAAAGCGGTTTTTTCAGATACCTTGTGTTAATTATGGGGAGGATAAAATGAAATTTTCTGTCGATCAAAACGCCCTAATATTGACACTTTCAAGAGCCCTCGACTTTACGGTCTCGGGTATAGAGGAGCATCATTTAAGGGTTGCGGTGATTGCGCTTAAGCTCGCCAACGAGATTAATCTAAGTGAACAAGAAAAAACAACGCTCTTCTATTCTTGTCTGCTCCACGACGCGGGTGTATCGTCATCTAAGCTAAGAGACAAGCTTAAAGAGTTTGACTTTAGTGATGACGCGGAGCACTGTGAGGATGGGTTCATATTGCTGATGCGTTACCCCCCGTTAGAAAAGATGGCCCATGCAATAAGATACCACCATGACAGATGGGCGGGGGGAAATATATCTGGTTTATCCAAACAACAAATTCCGCTCTTAAGTAGTATTATACATCTGGCGGACCGTATTGATATATTGATTAAAAAAGATACGTACGTGCTAGAGCAAAGCGATGCGGTGTGTGAGCACATCAACTGTTATAAAGGAAAATATTTTAGGCCAGACCTTGTGGACTGTTTTAATAAACTGGCGCTTATTGAGGCATTTTGGCTGGACCTTGTGCCGGGAAATACCCAAGATGTTCTGGGTAAAGTGCATGAGACGAGTAGATTTGTTGTGGATATTGACACGCTTATGAATTTGGGTGAGATATTCGCCTCGATCATCGATAACAAAAGCAAATTTACGCGGATGCATTCCCGTGGAGTGTCTAGTGTGGCCAAGGAAACTGCTAAATTGTTTGGATTATCCGAGCGGGAGGTCTCGATGATGTCACTTGCAGGGCTGCTGCATGACATAGGTAAGCTTTCGGTTCCTGACGAGATTCTCGACAAATCCGCTAAATTAACAAAACAAGAGTTCGACATCATCAAACAACATACTTTTTATACCTTTCATATATTGGGCAAGATAGATAATTTTGACGAGATGAATAAGTGGGCCGCCTATCATCACGAGAGGCTCGATGGCAAGGGTTATCCCTTTCGCATCTCGGGGTATGATATGCCTATCGGGGCCAGGATAATGGCCGTCAGTGACACGTTTACGGCCTTATCCGAGGATAGGCCATATCGCAAAAGTCAGGAAAAAGACATGGTGGTAAAAATCCTTGATAAAGAAGTAGAAAAAAGAGGGTTGGACGGCAGGATTGTGAATATGGTCAAGGATAACTATGACAGTATTCATCAGGCATTTGAACAGGCGAAGAACAACAATTGTTATAGCGACTAGGTTCAGAAACAAGCCGTAAAATAATTTGATAGAAAAAATCCACACGGTTACAGACGCACAGCCCCAACGGTTGTCCCCACAGGACAAATCAAATCCCTATAACAAGCCCATGATGCGCCTCTGGCGCACACCCTACATCGCTGCTTCGCTGAGAAATTAACGACCGCAAAGGTCATTGTCTACCAAAAAACTGATAGAAATTCTTATGTAGGGACAGGGCCATGCCATAGGCAGATGAGAGCCTTTGGCGCGCTTGTCCCTGTCCGAGCGGGCACTATCCATCATGCCACCAGACGAAGTTAGAGCTTGCCAAGCGGGGTGGGTTCTGCTAAAATTTTCCGCCTGATTGTCCTTGCCATCTTACCTTGTTATGTAGAATACCCTACGATTGAGGACCAATGCTGAGGACCAATGTAGAGGAGCTGGTCAGTATCTCCGTATTTGGTGAGGTTACCAGTCCTATCTCAGACCCATCCCCATACACGGTGAGTGCAGAGGGGCGGCCTGTTGTGCTGCCTGGTGTTGGGGGTATCACGTATAACGTTAAGGTGGGCGACACGGCGGTCCATTGGGAGGCGGATCACGTTGAGCCTGGGGTTTCTATCAAGAACACGAATAAGGAGGCAAATGCGGCCCTTAACCTCCTTGCCTGCGTGGGTAACCGTGCATGGGTGTCCTCAGGGGATGCCAAGGGCGGTGAGGGCTTTGTTACAGGTAAGCACGGCGGTATAGAACATGTGCTTGTGGATTTCGATGATGAGGTCCTGGAGAAGCTTGCTATTGGGGATAAGATAATGGTCAGGGGAAAAGGGGTTGGACTGCGGTTTTTGGACTATCCCGAGGTAAAGATAATGAACCTCACCCCGGAGCTCCTAAGTGCCATACCCATTAAGGCAGAGAAAGGTACGCTTCTCATCCCTGTTACACATCGGGTACCTGCTGGGATAATGGGCTCTGGGTTGGGTTCGCACCATACCTACCGTGGTGATTATGATATACAGCTCTTTGACGAACCGACGGTAAAAGAATATAATCTGGAGAAGCTCCGGCTAGGTGACTTGGTAGCCATAATGGATGCAGACCACTCATTTGGCAGGATATACAGAAAAGGTGCTGTTACAGTGGGCGTTACCGTCCACACTAACAGTGTAACGGCTGGGCATGGTCCAGGTATCACCACCCTCTTCACTTCGTCAAGGGGGAGGATTAAACCCGTGATGGACCGTTCTGCTAACATAGGCAAGTACATGAACCTGGGCAGGCTCAGGCCACAGAAGGGAAGGAAAAAGTAAGGAGGTTATGGCGGACCGATGGATATAACCAAGGATACAAAGGTCGCGGATTTAGTAAAAGGACAACCCAGGGCTGCAGTGGTGTTTAAACGCCACGGTTTTTTCACCCTAATGGCTCGTATCCAGGGTGGCGCAGTGGGCGAAGTAACCATAGAGAAGGCCTGTAGTCAGCAGGGCGCTGATATGGAGAAACTGCTTGAGGACCTGAGGGAAGAGGTCGATGCTTGCTCTAAGCCATCGGTCCAGGCACAGACCGACGAGATTGCAATAAACAAAAAGATGAAGACTACAGAGGTTACCGATAGCTATCCTGCAGCTAAGAGCGTTTTTGTAAAACATTTCGGTAAAGGGTGTTTTGACTGTCCTGCTTTTGGTACAGAGGATGTTGCATTTGCCTGCCTGATGCATAACACTGACCCAGATCAGTTTGTAAGGGAGTGCATAGAGGCGGTGCAAAAGGAGCGGGAGGCAAAGGCTGCACAAACCTAGCATGCCCTTGGTGCCCCAGGGCTATCGCATCTTAGACAAGTCAAAGTCGAAATTAATCTCATCCCCTTCGGGCTTTACCACGGATAGTATTACATGTGAGCTTGGGTCTATGCCCTGAAAGGGGAATTGATAAACACAGGCAGCGACATAGTAAGGGCTTTCGGGGAAATAGTCGCTGTTTTCGCACATCTCCGGCTGGAACTCGAAGGAAGTTGGTACTATGCGGTCGCCGATGTGTAATGTAGATGGCCTGTAGTAATTGTAGTACAGCGAGTCAGTCATGACAGTGACAGAGAATGTTATAACATCACGTCTTAAAGTGGCCTTTCTTATCTCGTCCTGACGTAATTCCCTGTTTTCAACAGCCGCCTTACGGGCCTTGTAGGCAAGGTTGTGGAATTCGCTGTAAAGTGTTGCCCAGCCCACTTTCTCACCCAAAGTCACAGTCCATTCCTTCGAAAAATCGTGCATTTTAGAGTCTTTACC
>JBHICS010000172.1:0-3759 GCA_046759685.1 Candidatus Brocadiales bacterium
GTCCAGAGATTCGTTTATCTTTATTTCCCAAAGCTCAATTCGGTTTATTACCTCTCCCTCGCTTTCATAGAGTTCCATCCGCACGGGCAGCCAGATGCTGTCGTCTACCCACAACCGTATCTCATTATACTGAGGCATTTGAGTGGCAGAAGGTTTAGGGATCAACTTCAGTATGTATATCCCTTCATTCTTTCCTTCTGATTCTCCTGCGTCGTCGGCGGAGATTATCTCTATAAAGTAATTTTCCTTGGCCTTTCCTACGGAGCCCTCATAACCGAACTCGAAGAAGTTGAGCTCGGTTGTTTCTCCCTCGGCAAGCTTGTATTTCTCAACCTGTCTTTCTTTAGGCTTATAGACCCAGAAGAAATCTCCGTCGGAGACGTCTACCTCTTCATTTGGTGGTTCAAACTCGAGTCGTAGTTTTCTAGGTTTTTTGTATCTTAATGTCCCTTCGGACACTTCCTCCTCGTCCAGTAGGAAGATTGTCCTGGTGTAGGTGACCTCTGCCATCATGGTCTTTAAGCCAAGGTTTGCTGCATCCATCTCATCCAGCACAGCCTCTAGGTCTAGTGCCTCTTTGGCATATAGGGAAGGGCTATTTATATTGAGAGGTAAGGTTAGCGTTAAGACGAACGCTAAAATAATGCATAGTGCCTTTGGCATATCTATTTCTCTTTGTTTGTAATATCGATGAGTTCAGACAACTTATCCAGGCGGTAGTCGGCGCTTTGCTCCACTACCCCTAGCTTGCGACTCTCGCACAATAGTGCGGCCTTTGTCCCTGCCGCCTTGCCGGCAAATATGTCGAAGTGGACGTCACCAACTACCAGGAGGTCTTTGGGACTTATGCCCAGCTTTTCACTGATGAGCTTGACGGGGAATGGTGACGGCTTTGGGGGTGCATCTTCACGGGTTACAACCACATCGAAATGGAGCTTGTGTCTATTAAGGAGTATTTCTACAGAACGTCGGGAGTTACGTGTCAGGAGGGCCGTTTTTATCCCTTTTTCTTTCAAGTGCTTGAGTACCTCCACTACCCCTTCATTGAGTCTGGATGTCTCTGCAGCACGGGCCTCGTACTTCTCAAGTATCTTGAGGGCTTCCGTTCGTCTCGGCTCATCTACCTCTTCTATGTACTCCAGTATCGGTTCGTTGTCAGGTACCCCTACCTCCTTGTTTACAGCCACAAGGTCTACATTGGCATGTGTGATGGTGCCGTCCATGTCGAAGATTATCCCCTTTATGGCCAAGTTGTTCTTCCTCGTTGTGGTGGGAGATCATGGATATAGTATCAGATAAGTAGGATTTTTCAAGCGATGCTTTTTGATGGTGGCAGTTGACACCCTTAGGAGCAGGTGATACCATGTCCCTCTAAACTTACAGAGCTTAATCCGTTATAACCTGATTGAGGAGTGCCCCTTCTTCGATATGGCCGCCCAGTTTGCCGTCATTGGTGGTAGCAAGGCCTACGAGCTCTTGGCCAAGGGGGCCATCCAAGGCACCAGGTTGGGCGAACGCAAGACCCCCTTCGGCAACTCCCAAGCTATTTATCTCTTGAAGGTCGACTCTGTGGAATTTCTCTTCCTCTCCCGCCATGGCGAGAAGGGCTATGAGGTCTCGGCCCCTTATGTAAACTATAGGGCGAATATCTATGCCCTTAAGGACATGGGTATAGAGAAGGTAGTTGCCTGGTCAGGCCCTGGGGCTATTAGCAGGGATTTTTCGGTAGGAGACTTCGTTTTAGTGGACGATGTAGTGGATGAGACGAGGGGAAGGGCTGGCACATTTTTTGAGGGAGGGGGGATTGGGTTTATCAGACAAAGCCCGGTCTTCTGCCCCTCTCTCAGGCAGTCGCTTATGGATATCTTGGGCAGACTGGGCCTTGCGTTCAAAGACCGCGGCACCTATGTCTGCACCCAGGGTCCAAGGCTGGAGACGCCGGCAGAGATTCGGAAGTTTGCCTCATATGGGGGTGAACTGGTGGGTATGACCCTTGTGCCTGAGGTGTTTTTGGCTAAGGAGCTGGAGATGTGCTACGCAGCACTGTGCTACGTGTCAAATTACGCCGAAGGCATAACAAACAGACCCTTCCGTGCGGGGGAGCTCTTTGAGGGCCTGTCCACAGATGATGAGAGGAAACGAATGTTTCAAGCAGTGGCCGAGTTTCCCAGGGTCATCGCGAAGTTGGCCTTGCAGGTGGAGAGGCGCAAGGACCCCTGCCCCTGTCCTTACTCGATGCAGCGCTACAAGGTAGATGGGAAGATAGGAGAGGATTGGCGAGATTGGATAGAGGCTTAGACATCGTTACCCTCAAGGCCGCCTACGTGATACCCTCCCCTGAAGAGCTGATAGAAGGGGGGCGAGTGGTGGTTCAGGGGACCAAGATAATGGATGTGGGGCCTCTCAATGCCTGTAACGCCAGCGGAATGGAGATTGATCTTGGTACTGCGGCGATAATCCCCGGTCTCATCAATGCCCACACCCACCTGGAACTTACTGACCTCGAGGGTAAGATACCGCCGCCCAAGAGCTTTGCCCACTGGTTGAAGCAGATGGTGGCCTTCAGGATGGAAGACCCCAATAGGGACCTTTCCCATGCAATTGAAAGGGGCGTACAGTTGAGCCTTAAGGCGGGTACTACTACCGTCGCTGATATAGCTAATACAAATGATTCGTTTAAGGTACTCCCCCGACTTCCCATAAGAAAGAGGGTCTTTAAGGAGTTAATTACTCTGAACCCCATGGTTGTGGCCTCTGTGCTTGAGGAGGCAATAAGGATACTTTCTGAGTTTCCAAGGGACGGTCTTAGTTACGCTGGCCTCTCTCCCCATGCACCTTATACCGCATGCGACAAGCTGTATAAAGGTAGCGCGTTATTTACTAAGGGACAAGATATACTCCTTACAACCCACATTTCTGAGTCGGAGGAAGAGCTGGAATTTCTGAGTAAAGGGACGGGGAGTCTTGCTATAATGCTTAGGGCCTATGGGTTCCTTGACAATTGGAAGCCGCCCGGGCTCTCACCCATTGCATTTCTAGAGAAGATAGGTGCCACGGCTAGCCCATGGCTCCTGGCTCATTGTAATTATGTACATGACGAAGAGATACATATAATAAAGGAAAGCGGTTCCAGCGTGGTTTACTGTCCTGGTAGTCACCACTACTTTGGCCATAAGAGACACCCATTCCCAAGATTATTGAGCGAAGGCATAAATGTGGCCCTTGGGACGGACAGTCTGGCCAGTACCAAGTCCCTGAGCATCCTTGATGAGATGAGGTTTGTCATTGCAAATTATAAGGAGATAAGTCCTCAAGATGTGTTGGGGATGGCAACGGTGAGGGGTGCCAAGGCTCTAGGGTTGGAGGGTTGTATTGGGAGGCTTTCACCAGGCCTTGAGGCCGACCTGGCAGTTATAGAACTGCCCGAAGACGGTGGAGGGCATGTACTTGACCGACTCTTCCAACCGGAGGCGCAAAACGTCTTCACCATGGTAGCAGGCAGGCCCTGTTACGACAGACACTCTCTTTTGGTCGATAGGAATAAGACACGTGCTTGATATTAATTACATCAGAAAACACCCTGAAGGGGTAAAGAAGGCCGCCGAAGAGAAACATGACCATGCGGAGGTGGACAAACTCCTTGAGCTAGACAAGCATCGCAGGGGGCTTATATTTGAATCTGAACAGCTCCGTAAGAGACTAAACGAGACATCGAAGGAGATAGGCAGGTTTAAGAAAGAGGGCAAGGACGCCTCTGCA
>JBHICS010000173.1:0-3757 GCA_046759685.1 Candidatus Brocadiales bacterium
CTTGGCATCCACTGTGATTGGACGGTTGTTCTGGGTCACATAACTCATCCCACCTATATCACTGTACAAAAAATTCCAGTGTGATTTTATCCTATTACGAATGTGCTGGTAATAGGATGCATATACACCCTCCTCCAGATTATGGACCATGTGGGCCTCTTTCGCCTCTTGGTATACTGCATTAGGTTCGGGCTTATCTAAGGAAGATGCCTTGGCCCGACCTGCAGGTCCTCTTGCGTAATATATAAAGGTAAAAGTTGGGGGTTCTTTTACAGCGACGACACCTTCCGACGGCTCACGCATCAATGCCTCTGCAGGTGTCTCTGGGCCCGCCAATGCCTCTGTAATAGACTCAGGAGCTGCGCCCGCCTCCCGTTGGGCCTCCTCAGGCGGGGTTTCAGGTGGACTATATGTGAAGCGTTCTTCCTCCGGGGTAGATTTGAACCAGTTTAAGGGGTTTGGTGAAAATGTACACCCTAGGGGGAAGACAGCAATAAAGCCGATGAGGAATATAGATATCTGTCTCATTTCACTTCCTCCACAAGGGAAGCTTAATAGAGCAGGAGCTTGTTGCCCCTGGACCTTGTGCCATTAAGGCCCCTTGTGGCAAATTCTATCGCCTTTGAGGTACGTGTCAAGGTTTTTTATTATAAAGGCTTACTTCACTACTATATTGACCAGCTTTCGCCGGACCGAAATGACGTTTACGACCTTCTTCCCGTCAAGGAACCTCTTCACATTCTCATCGTCCAGGGCCCTTGCCTTTATTTCGTCTTCCTCGGTATCGGGAGACACAATAAGCCGGCTGCGTACCTTACCATTTACTTGCACCACTATCTCTAATTGCTCCTCCTGTACAGCTTCCTCGTCGTAAGAGGGCCATCCCTGCTCAAAGACACTAGGGCCATTGCCGAGCGCCTCCCACATCTCCTCGCAGATGTGCGGTACAAATGGAGCAAGCAGTAGTATGATGCTCTCCAGTGAGTGTCGGAGAACCTGCTTGGAGACGTGGTCGCTGGCATCAAACCTCTCCACCTGATTAAATAACGCCATAATGGCCGCAATGGCGGTATTAAAGTGCCATGAACTCTCGATATCCTCGGTCACCTCTTTTATAACCCTGTGGGTAGCCCTGTAAATGCGCCTGGAATCATCGGGAAGTGAGACTATGTCACCTTCCCACTTATTTATAGACCTCAGCCCATCTGCATGCTTCATAACCTTCTGCCACAGCCGGGTCAGGAAGCGGGATCCCCCTACTACAGCCCTGTCGGTCCACTCGGCATCTTTCTCCGGCGGCCCAATAAAGAGCAGATAAAGCCTCAGGGTGTCTGCGCCGTGTTTCTCAATAATAGCCTCAGGGCTGACTACGTTACCCTTCGACTTAGACATCTTTGCGCCACCCTTAATTATCATGCCCTGTGTGAAGAGGTTCTGGAAGGGTTCTTGAAAGCCCACAAGGCCAAGGTCATATAGCACCTTTGTAATGAATCTTGAGTACAGGAGATGCATTATGGCATGTTCCACCCCACCTATGTACTGGTCTACTGGTAACCACTTGTTTACCATAGCAGAGTCAAATGCCTTCTTATCATCCTTCGGGGAAAGGTATCGGAGGTAGTACCAGGAAGAGTCCACAAATGTGTCCATGGTATCTGTCTCCCTACGAGCCCTTCCACCACAATTGGGGCACTTCGTATTTACAAAGTCTTCCACCGCCGCCAGTGGACTTCCTTTTACCGAACTAAACTCCTCAACATCAGGTAATACCACCGGCAGGTCCTCTTCCGGAACTGGCAAAGTACCGCACTTGTCACAATAGACTATTGGGATAGGCGCACCCCAGTACCTCTGGCGTGAGATGAGCCAGTCCCTGAGCTTATAGCTTACCGAGCGGGTGCCTATCTTATTTCTTTCCAGATATTCTGTTATCTTCTCCATCGCCACCCTATTAGGAAGCCCATCGAACTGGCCAGAATTTACCTGCACCCCATCAGACGTAAAGGCCTTTTCCATAGTATCGGGGTCAAGCCGTTCATCTTCAGGCTGGATAACCACCCTTATTGGCAGGTCGTACTCTCGTGCAAACTCAAAGTCCCTCTGGTCGTGTGCGGGCACCGCCATAACCGCCCCGGTGCCGTACTCCATAAGTACGTAGTTGGCAATCCAGAGCTGCACCTTCTCATTGTTAACGGGATTTATCACGTAATGACCAGTAAACACACCCTCTTTAGGCGCCCCTACAGCCGAACGCTCAATAAGACTCTCCTTCCTCGCCTTCTCAACAAAGCTGAGAATCTCCTCACGTCTAGGATTACCCTTCACCAATGACATAACTATAGGGTGCTCAGGGGCAAGAATCATGAACGTTACCCCGTAAAGGGTGTCGGGACGGGTGGTGAAACAAGGGAGCAATTTATCGGTGTTTTCTGTCTTGAAATCTACTCTGACCCCCTCGTTCCTCCCAATCCAATTCTTCTGCATAAGCTTGACCTTCTCAGGCCAGTGCTCGAGGTGTTCTAGGTCATCAAGAAGCCTCCGCCTGTGCGCATAATGAGTTATCTTGAAGAACCACTGCTCTAAGTCTCTTTGCACAACAGCGTTGTCACAGCGTTCGCAACAGCCCTCCACCACCTGCTCGTTCGCCAGCACCGTAGAGCAAGAAGGACACCAATTTACCGCCGCCTTTTTCTTATATGCCAACCCCTTCTTGTACAGCTTTATGAATATCCACTGGGTCCATTTGTAATAATCCGGATTAGATGCCGTTATCTCCCTGGTCCAATCGTAACCCGTACCCCAACTGAGTAGCTGCTTCTTCATGGTGGCAATATTGTTGGTTGTATATATTGTGGGATGCGTGTTCTCTTTTATGGCCGCATTTTCTGCGGGCAGACCAAAGGAATCCCAGCCCATTGGAGAAAGGACGTTAAAGCCCCTCATCAACTTATAGCGCACCACAACATCGCCGAGGACATAGTTCCTGGCGTGGCCCACGTGTAGTGTGCCTGAGGGATACGGAAACATCACCAGACAGTAGAATTTTTGCTTGGCGGAATCCATCTGCATCCGGAAGAGCCCGTGCTTCTCCCAATATTCACGCCATTTAGGCTCCAATTCAGAGAAGTTATATGCCTTCTTTTGCATGGTTAACTGGTGGGCTAGAATTTGTCGTAACTCATAATATCACAACATACTTGCACTTTAAAGAAAAAAACTTGACACCCTTAAAATATGGATTATAAGTTAGGTTTGAAGGTCACTGCTTGGGCCTGAATCACACCTCTTTATCCCGAAGTCTTTCTAGGTGGGGGATTAGCTCAGTTGGGAGAGCGCTTGAATGGCATTCAAGAGGTCAGGGGTTCGAATCCCCTATCCTCCACCATATCTACAAGGGCTTGCCACAGTATGCTTCAGGAATGCTGTGAAAAAGTAGCCTTGGTAGGGAACAATCCTCATTCCCGATGTGAGATATTCAAGATTGGTTGCACTATACTGCTTCTAGGCAGTGGTTTAACAGGAATTTAACCGATAAAGCTTATCTAATAATCTACGAGCCTTTGCATTCTTAGGGCGAATCCGCAATACTTGCTTAAGATGCCTTATTGCCTGTTTGTACTGATTCCTCTCCAAGTACACCATGCCAAGATTATAGTGTGCCGGTACCAAATCAGGCCGGAGTTTTACTGCTTCCTCGAACTGCTTTATTGCCCGGTCGTAATGACCTAACATAGCGCATGCCAAGCCAAGGCCACAA
>JBHICS010000174.1:0-3715 GCA_046759685.1 Candidatus Brocadiales bacterium
GCCGGGTGTATCCACCACATATCCACCCACATCTATCCTCAATAATGTTACCCAGCTGGTGGTATGCCTTCCCTTCCTTGCGGCTCGCCTTATGTCCTGGATTTTGAGTCCAAGTCCAGGCTGAATCCGATTAATCAGAGATGACTTGCCCACACCTGATTGTCCCGCAAGGACGGTCTTCTTGTCCTTTAGTACACCTGCAAGCCCCTCTATGCCTACGCCTTGAACTGCACTGGTAAATAACACCGGGTATCCCAGCCCACCGTATAGGTCTTTTACCCAGGACACCACCTCTTCATCTACCAGGTCTATTTTGTTTACACATAAAACGACATCTAATCCACCACTTTCCGCTGCAATTATATAGCGGTCAATGATGCCTGCCTTTAAGGGTGGGTCTTTTGTGGCCACTACTACGAGCACCTGGTCCATATTGGCCACTACTACGTGTTCTTTTCTAGGCGCCCACGGGGCGAGACGGGACAGTTTGGTTTTTCTTTCCAGTATCCCCTCTATAACCCCTTCCCCCGGAGACGTTTCACTGAAATGGACCAAATCCCCCACCACTACAGGGCTCGTCTGCTTATCTAACGCCGAAATGAGTTTCTTCCTGAGCCTACACCTGTAGTTACATCCATTCGCCTCTACCTGACACCAGGGACCTTCTACCTTAAGAACGCTGCCTTGCTTCACATCTCCAGGCCTTTGAAAATATACATCGGGGGTTAGAGTTTGAGAGCTGCTTCCGCTCCTTCTGCTACCGCCTCTAGGGCCGTACGACCCTCCTGGGCGTCACCAACGACGTACAGCTCCCCTACAATGCCATTAAGGGATTCTGCCAGATGGTTGTTAGGCTTGTGAAGACTTGCCATAATGATGTTGTCGAATCCCTCCAGTCTCTTGTTGCCTTCACGCCTCCTGTTTATCACTATAAATCCAGGCCCTATCTCCACTACCTTAGCGCTTGTAAGGATGGTTGCGCCGGCTTTTTTCAGTCTCTCAGATACGTGGAAACGTGGATGTGCTACCAGACCAATACCCAACATCCTTCTCATTTCAATAATAGTTACCTTTTTGCCCCTGGTCAGAAGGAAGTCACCTAGCTCACAACCTTCAGGTCCGCCACCCACTATGGCCACATTCTGACCCATTGCATCGGGCTCGTTAAAGGCCTTCTTCACATCCAAGAAATTATTGCTCGTCGTGCCAGGAATATCTATGAATTCGTCCTTAGAGCCGTGAGCCAAGATAACTGCATCCGGCGCGAATTCCTTTATTGCGGCAACTGTAGCCTCTTTATTACATTGCACATCTTCGGCATATTTGCTCGCACGTTGTATAAGGCGCTCTAGAAACTTACCCATATGCTCCTTCATGGGGGCCATAGAGGCGTATCGATATTTACCGCCCAGGACGGAGTCCTTTTCCCACAACCGGACCTTATGACCACGTTCCCCAGCGGTAGCTGCAGCAGAAAGTCCGGCGGGGCCACCACCTACCACAAGGACGCGCTTCGGCGTGGCCTTGGGCATTCTTTCTATCTCCCACTCCTTGCCAATGTGTGGATTCACGGTACAAACCAGTCTGTCTTCCGTAATACTCTCTATACATCGGTTACAGGACACGCAGGGCCTAATTTCGTCGAGACATCCTTCTCTTACCTTGCTGGGGTAATAGGGGTCAGCAATGAGGGTTCTACCCATGCTGACTAGGTCTGCCTTACCCTCCTCAAGCACCTTTTCTGCCATCTCTGGCCTTAGAATACGCCCCACCGTAATTATCGGCACCTTTACCACAGACTTTATGCCCGCTGCCAGATGTACAAAACAACCCTCCTCCAGGTAATAACACGGGATATTATAAGCTGCGGATGCGCTGTTACATGCCGAGACGTGGAGGGCGCTTACACCGGCACGCTCAAGTATCTTTGCAATGACTACACTCTCTTCTAGCTTCAGGCCTTTGTCCGTATACTCATCGGCGCTTATCCTGCAGATGACAGGGAAGTCGCTAGGCACCTTAGCCCTTATCGACTCCACTATCTCCTTAGCAAACCTCGCCCTACTGTCGGTGTCACCACCGTAGCTGTTCTCTCGCTTATTGCTCTCTGGAGAAAGGAATTGGTTAACAAGATAACCATGGGCCATATGCACCTCAACACCGTCTGCCCCTGCACGAAAGACCCTTTCCGCCCCCTGGCCGAATATCTTGATGATGTCCCCTATTTCCTCAGTGGAGAGCTCTCTGGGCATTGTCCTGGTCAACGGGCTGGGGACGGCGGAAGGTGCGACAGGCTGAACGCCCGTGAAGAATTTAAGGGCCTCCTTGCCGGCATGGTTTAGTTGAACGACAACCTTACCGCCTACCTTATGTATCTCATCTACAAGTCGTCTTATACCGTCGACATATTTATCATCGTGTATACATAGCATGCCGTCGTTGATTCTGCCGACAGGGTCAACAGAGGTATTCTCAACAGTCACATATCCGACCCCACCCTTAGCCCTTTCACGATAGTACGATATGATCTCGTCAGTTACGAATCCCTCCTTGTCGCAGAGATGGGTCTCCATCGCTGGCAATACAATGCGGTTTTCTACCTCCATGGAACCTATACGGAAAGGGCTAAAAAGCCTGGGAAATGACTCCATAACAATCCTTTCTCCTAAACTTCAACACAGTCCTCTGATCTAACTCCTGCCAGCTGCCAGTCACGACCAAACCTGCCATCTGGCCTGATTATCTCTCTATATAGCGTGTCTCTCTCGACCGGCTTGCGCCCTGCCTCTTTAATGAGCCTTACGATCTCGGCCACCGATAACTCCTCTGGCGTATCGGCCCCTGCCGAATGGGTGATTCTTTCTTCCACTACAGTGCCATCTATGTCGTCCACACCAAAGCTCAATGATATTTGAGCAAGCTTTACACCCAACATAATCCAGAAGGCCTTTATGTGCGGAAAATTGTCCAACATCAGTCTGCTAATCGCAATGGTCTTGAGGTCTAGGGCAGCGGTAGTACGTGGGAGTCCCTGCAGAAACGTGTTATCGGAATGGAAGGCGAGGGGTATAAAGCTCATAAATCCACCCGTCTCGTCCTGAAGCCTTCGGAGTTCGAGGAGGTGGTCTATCCTCTCCTCGGCCGTTTCAAGGTGGCCGTAGAGCATGGTGGCATTGCTCTTTAAACCAAGCTGGTGGGCCTCACGCATGACCCCCAACCAATCTTTACCTTTTAGTTTGTCCGGACACAATTCATTTCTCACCCTAGAGGAGAAGACCTCGGCCCCTCCCCCTGGTATTGAGCCCAAGCCGGCCTCCCTCAGTGCCACCAGGGTATCCTTTACCGAAAGGCCAGCCCTCTCAGCCAGATGGGCAATCTCCACCGCTGTAAATGCCTGGAGATGCACCAGGGGATAACGTTCATGAAGGCTGCCAAGCATCTTAATGTAGTAATCAAACCCCAGCTTCGGATGCAGCCCACCCACTATGTATATCTCCGTAGCCCCTTGGTCCACCACGCCCTCTGCCTCATTCAGGAGCTCGTCTAGGGTCATGGCGTAGCTGCCCTCTTCTCCCTCCTCCTTAGAGAAGGCACAGAATCTGCACTGGTTTTTACACACATTGCTATAGTTTATGTGGCGGTTTACTACGTAAAAGGCTTTGTCTCTGTTATTGCGCCCCCTTACAATATTGGCAATATGGCCAATCAGAAGGAT
>JBHICS010000175.1:0-3678 GCA_046759685.1 Candidatus Brocadiales bacterium
CGCGGCACCTTCTTTATGAGATGGTGTTTGTGTAAGACGTCTATGGCGTCCTCGAAGGTGCTTCCATTCGGCAACGTGGGTCCTGACGCTACCATGTCGAGTTGGTTGCCAACCACGTCAGAGAGAATAAGGTTTATAACAGGAGCGGGATATATGGCTTTGGCCAATCTTCCCCCGTGCACGAAGGACAGCTGTTTTCTGACGATGTTCATCTCTTTTATGTCAGCACCCGATGAGATTAGAAGCCCCGTAAGGGACCTTATATCCCTGATTGCCACTCCCTTTGGGGGTCTGCAAAGAAGGGAAGAACCTCCTCCTGATAGGAGGCAAAAAACCAGGTCTTTTTTTCCTACATCTGAGGCTAGTTTAAGAATGGCGTTTGCAGCTTCTACACTTTTCTTGTCCGGCACCGGGTGGCCAGCCTCAATAATGCTCGTCCTCTTTAAGGATAATCCGTGACCATACTTCACTATGGCTAAGCCATTGTCGAGTCTGTTCCCAAGGATACCTTCAAGTGCCTTGGCCATAGATGCAGAGGCCTTACCGACAGCGATTAAAAATACGCGTCTTATGCCTCGAAGATCATATCTCCTTTCAGCTACCTTCAGGGTATGCCCATATAGCTTTACGTTTTCTCTTACAAGCTGAGAAGGGTCTACTGCCTCGAGGGCATGATTAAAGATGTCCTTTGCGCATTTTCTGAGCTCACTTGTTGTCCGCATCCACTGCCTCTGCGAGGAGGTCAAAGAAATTGGGTACTGCGGAAGTAATCCTGTTCCAGTTTGGTATGAGTGGCATCCCGGTGGGGTCCTCCATGAACCGCTCTCCGGCTATACTCAACCCCTTTGTGAAAGCCTCTACTGCATTTGCCTCTTGGTGACGGTCAAATTGGAGGCCATTTATGATTGCGTCATGCTGGTATTTGTCGATAAAGTTGTGGGCCGTCCTGAAGTAGGTGGCCTTAAGAGATCTGAAAAACCCTTCGGGGAATTCCGCCCCCGAGCTGGCCAGTGTTCTGAAAAGGCATTTGGAGATATCTATGGCCATCTTCATAAGCCCGGTGCTGGGATCCTCTGCGGAGAGGGCTTGATGTTTGTGCTCGTAGGTCTCACACAGGTCCACCTGACATATGCGCCTCTTAGAGCAATTTTTGTATATCTCAGCCAGAACGCCTACCTCTAAGCCCCAATCCCCCGGTATCCTATTTATGCGGGCTAGGTCGGCTACCATAGAAAACTCTCCCGCCAGCGGATAACGGAAGCTGTCGAGATATTCCAAAAAATCAAGCTTACCCAAGAGTTGTTCCAAAGACCTGACAAGGGGGGTGACAAAGAGTCTGGTAGTTCGTCCGTACATGCGATCTGTTACCCTAGAGTAGTAACCCTTACAAAACTCGAAGTCCAGGTGATGGTTAGTGACCGGGTAACAAAGCCTGGCTAGAAACTCCCTATTATAGTTGAGGATGTCACAATCATGGAGTACAATGACCCTACATTTCTCTTTGGCTAGGATATACCCATAGGCCATCCACGCCGATCTGCCTTTGCCGTCCGGACCTGCAGAAATACCCTCACTGTCCAAGAGATAATATAATTTCTTCATCCGCTCACCGTCATTCCATATGAGCTTTACATCCTGGGGCAGGATGGAAAAGAATTCCTGGGCATATTTGAATTGCTTCTCATCGAATCTCCCGAGGGTTACTACTATCTGTCCAATGTAATTAACCTTGGCAATCTCCCGTATAATATGTGGCAGGGCTTCTCCGTCTAGCTCGGAGAAGATTGTAGGAAGCACTAGGGCAATAGGCCTGTTCCGGGAGGAACGCTCTAATTCTGCCTCCAGCCTGTCCAGATGTCCATCGCCCAGGCGGTGGAGTGTGGTAATCTCGCCTGACTGATAAAAATCACCCATTTTGCTATTGTCCTCCAATACTAGAGGTTTCTAGGTAATTAGTCTAAGTACTGCGTCGTTCCATCCTTTCGGCCCAATGTCCTCTGTACGTATGAGGTCCTTGACAACCACCCTATGGTCGTAGCCCCCATAAGGACCTTTAACAAGAATAGCTATATCCACCGCCTCCAGCATGGGTAGGTCGTTCAGGCTGTCGCCTATGCCAACAGTAACTATGTTAAAATCCGGGCAGTTTTCTCTGTACATATCTGCTAACCTTCTTGTGGCCTTTCCCTTATCTATATTGCCCATGAGGTGAAAGAACCTTCCGCCTTCTGTGCACTCAAGCCCCATGGCCTTTATTGCCTCCCTAAGTCCATCTGTCTCTCCCTCCACAAGAAAGGGTTCATCAAACTGCCGCTTTTTGGCAAGTCTGGCCTCCTCAAGCCCAAGACCGGTAGCCATCGCTACTTCCTTATCATTCATATCTGAGAACCCCTTAATCTTTAGACCAGTCTTTTCCTTGATCTCTCCAAGTGCTTTTACCAGGGACGGATAACCGACGCTCAGACAAATAACCCAATAGCCTTCCTGGATCAAATCGTATTGCAGCCGAAAACCTCTATAACCTATAGGTATGAATATGCCTCCTCCATTTTCCGATATAAAGGGGTGTTCGTTCCTAAGTCTCAGACGATATTGTTCTATCTCAGACTTTGTCTTACTTGAGCAGAGGACAAGGGGGATGCCCCTCTCCCGGATTACCGCCAGGGCAGGCCTCGCCTCTTCCCAGGAGTAGCTGTCATGGTTCAGTAATGTGCCGTCCAGGTCTGAAAAAATAATATAACATTGTTGCCCGTTCATCATATCACATTTAGAATAAATTCGTCGGTATTATAAGCCCTGTAATCAGGGGGTCAATACAAAAGGGGGCCTCTACGTCCTCTTCGTAAGCATAGTATAGATGTTAAATAGATTTGCCACTACTTTTTACAGGGAGGTCTTAGGATGAAGTCACACACAGAGTACCTGTGGTTCGACACGGACACAAGGAGGCAGTACATTAATGTGACAGACAAGGTATCTGAGACCGTTCGGAAGAGCGGCATCGAAGAAGGTTTTGTGCTGGTATCGGCGATGCACATAACCGCCTCTGTGTATGTAAATGATGCAGAAGAGGGCCTGATACAGGACATAGACGAGTGGCTTGAGGGGCTGGCGCCATATGGCAAGGACTACAGGCATCACAGGACGGGTGAGGACAACGGCGATGCCCATCTAAAAAGCCTGTTAATGCACCACGAGGTCACTGTACCTATTACAAAGGGCAAGCTCGACCTCGGCCCCTGGCAACAGATTTATTATGGAGAATTCGACGGCCGCAGGAGGAAGAGGGTGATTGTAAAGGCCATCGGCGAGTAAAACACGCTTATTCCCCCTAATAATAATCGAGCCTCGCTCTAGGCGCCATTTTACTTTAACGGCTGTTTTGGATTTGAAATTGTACATTCGGAGCGGTATAAGTATTTAAAGAATCTGGTACTTTAATGACTTTTCTTATAGGAGTTTCCGACGCCAGGAGGCTGTAGCGTAGGTTCAGCATTTACCCTGCACCCACCATAAAGGCCGAGATAAATCTTATGAAGAAACCATCAACCTTTGACAAGGATAAAGTAAGTAAGACCTTATGTTGACCTCAACTACCATATTATCCGTAAGACGTAATGACGCTGTGGCCATTGGCGGTGACGGACAGGTGTCTCTGGCCAACACCGTACTCAAGCA
>JBHICS010000176.1:0-3646 GCA_046759685.1 Candidatus Brocadiales bacterium
TCTCCATGGTCTCTTTGTCTCGTATCTCGCCGATAAGGATAACGTCCGGGGCTTGCCTGAGCGCATGCTTCAGACCCTCTAAATATGAATTCGTGTCGATTCCCACCTCTCGCTGTGTGACGAGTGAGCACTTCTTATGTGAATGAAGGAATTCGATAGGGTCCTCAATCGTTATGACATGCCCCTCTGAATTGGAGGACCTATAGTCTACCATGGCTGCCAGAGCGGTAGATTTCCCCGAACCTGCTCCACCTACCACCAAGACCAAGCCGCTTTGCTCCATAGATATTTTCGCCAATGCAGGGGGCAGGTTTAGTTCTTTGAAGCTCTTTATTTGCTGACCAACATGTCTCATCACTACGCCAATGGAGTTCCTCTGATAAAATAAGTTTATCCTGATACGGCCAAGGCCTTCATATGAATGGGCAATGTCCATCTCGTGCTCTTCTGTAAACACCTCTCTTTGTCTCTCATTCAGCAGAGAGAAGGCCAGCTCCTTCGTCTGTTCACTGCTCAAAGGTTTTTTATATTGCTCTGAGGTTTCCAATTTGTTGTTAATGCGGTATGATGGAGGGGCTCCTACTAAAATATATATGTCAGAGGCATCCCTTCGAACCATTTCTTCAACAAGCTTCTTTACATCCATAAAAACCTCCTAAACCGTGCCGGAAACAGCAACCTTCAGCCGTTGGTTTCTCAGTAGTTATGGTGGCTCAAAATTTGTCTCAAAAGGATCACTTTTATAGAGCACCCATTTTATAAATGATCTTGATTTTTATACTGGGGAGTAGAACTGGTGGTTATTTCTACCCTTTCCCTTGGCACGGTACATGGCGATGTCGGCACTCTTCAGCAATGTCTCTCTATCTTCACCGTCCTTGGGGTATAGGGCAATACCAATGCTGGTGGTGATACTGAATTCATGGCCGTTGAGCTTTAACGGCTGTTTGATGGTATCGAGGATTTTCTGGGCGACCCTGGTCGCATCTTCTACATGAACGATTTTTGGCAATATCAGTGTAAATTCGTCTCCTCCCATGCGGGCCACGGTGTCCTCTTCACGCACACCGTTTTTTAGCCTCTCGGCAATCACTTTCAGTAACTCGTCTCCACCGGTGTGCCCCAGTGTATCGTTGATGTCCTTAAATCCATCTAGGTCTAGAAACAGCACGGCGAGCATATGCTTATTACGGTGTGCGCGGGCCAACTCCATAGTGAGACGGTCATTGAAAAGCGCCCTGTTGGCTAGGGCGGTCAAGGTGTCGTAATAGGCCATTTGCTGGATTATTTCCTCTGCCCGCTTGCGCTCGGTGATGTCTTCCTGAATTACAATGAAATGGGTGATTGCTCCAGCCAGGTTCTTGACAGACGAAATGGATATGGATTCCCAGTAATGTTCACCGTTCTTCTTCTTGTTGTCCACTTCTCCATGCCATTCTCCACCAGAGGTAATTATCTCCCATAATCGTTTATATTCTTCGGGCGGTGTCTTGCTAAATTTTAAGATGCGCAGATTTTTCCCGAGGACTTCTTCTCGAGGGTAGCCGGTTAGTTGGGTGAACTTGGGGTTTACATATTCTACGTTGCCTTTGGAGTTAGTAATCATAACTGAGCTCGGGCTATTTTCGACAACACGAGATATCTCTAATGCCGTGCTAAGCAATGTGTTCGTTCCCATATCGCGCATAATCACGAGTGCAAATGCGGGGTCCTCTTCTACCCGTTTCAAAAAAACCTCGCGGTCAATAGCAAGTACTTTTGCCTTACCGACGGCCTTGACGGTGGCAGAGCGAGGCTTTGTGTCGAGGAGGCTCATCTCGCCAAAAACGTCACCCTCGTGTAGCACGCCCAATTCTATCTCCTCATTTCCACGATCCTTGACGACCTTTACCTTTCCGGCCTGGATTATATACATTTCCCTGCTCTTGGTGCCCTCTTTCACAATGATGTCGCCGTCCTTATAGGTTTTCCCTAAAAGCCCCTTCTCTTCTAGCGCCTCTGTCCGAGACTGTAAACTTTTACTATCCTGAACGGTTTTAAGCATCTCTAATGCCGCGCTAAGCAAGGTATTCGTTCCCCGTATCTTCTGTCCCATATTGCGCATAATCACGAGTGCAAATGCAGGGTCCTCTTCTATCCGTTTCAAAAGAACCCCGCGGTCAATAGCAAGTACTTTTGCCTTACCGACTGCCTTGACGGTGGCAGAGCGAGGCTTTGTGTCGAGGAGGCCCATCTCGCCAAATATGTCACCCTCGTGTAGCACGCCCAATTCTATCTCCTCATTTCCACTACCCTTGACAACCTTCACCTTTCCGGCCTGGATTATATACATTTCCCTGCTCTTGGTGCCCTCTTTCACAATGATGTCACCGTCCTTATAGGTTGTCCTTAAGAACTCTTCATTCGTCATCTTTTTGTTCCTGTTATTACTTATGTACACCTTATAAATACCTCAAAGTAGAATAGGCGGTTTAAAGTGTATTGTCAAGCAAACACTCCAAAACATATCCTAATAGACAGGGGCCATGGAGAGGTTTGCCCTCCATAACCCCTTATAAAATCAATCACTTGGCGATTACTTGGCCGTCTCTAGTTCATTCCAATATTAGGGAAAGAACGGTCGTAGGCGCAATGTGTCATTATTGAAAGCGCCCCCTTGTTTCGTACAACGACTCCTCCCTTCTTCGCTTTGTGACCATGTAGTAGCCCGTCGATAAAAGTATAACGCTCACTAGTACCATTATTACCACGGGTAAAGATATCATTCTATTTACCTCCCATTAAAACTTTAATAATGTGTAAGCCATCACACTACTAAAAGCCTCTACGCTTTCCTGAGGAACATAAAGTAAAACTATGAATTACTCAACAGGACCCTAAAATGCCTAACGGTTTTAAACCCTGTCGGAAGATGATGCGCTCACCCGAGTGAAGGGGGCACCACTTCATAGACCCGGGCCTATTAATGCTGGTTGTCCCTTTTTATGATCTCTCCAAAATCACTTCCAAAGATTTCGTCGCCTCCTGCAGCCGCCTTCAAGTTACCGCCTACGTTCAGCGTCTCACACCCCCCCCCTTCCCATTTTAAAAGACTGCTACTTTGTAAACGCGCTTAACACTAACCTATCAATTTTCATACCAAATCGAGTGGAAAATTTGTGGCGACTATATGTTGTATGTCTTCAGGCACTTACGGTAGGTTGGGACAATCGGAGGGACGTTATGCCTAACAGGACAGCGTTACGAAAGCCCCCATAACGTGTAACAATAAGTTACTGTATTTCGGTCGAACAAGAATTGCCTTGTAATATTTGGTGCGCCCTGGCGGATTCGAACCTCCGACCCACTGATTAAGAGTCTAAGCAAGTCGGGCCTTAGTTTTCAAGGCTGTTGCCGAGTGTTGGATTATATCGGGGTCATGGAGAGTGACGCTCTCTACAATCCCTATAAATCAGACGCTTGGTATATGTCAGGGAAACCCAATCTATCCTGCCCTTGCTAAATGGTTGTCACCTTGTCGTAAGTTTGCTGTGACAGGTGTCCATTTAGATACCGAACAGAGGGCTATTATTTTCATGGCATTTTTATTATATTACTCCTAATATCTGTAATACTAAAACGATAAAACCTCCTCCGCACAGACCCA
>JBHICS010000177.1:0-3646 GCA_046759685.1 Candidatus Brocadiales bacterium
AATTAATGATGATGTCCACATCCCTGTGGAGAATAAAGCCCCTGGTGCCACCCGAAAGCGCCACACTACTTGGGGAAGTAGCAGGTGCAGAGCCTCTCGCTATAGAACTCACCCCCGACGGTAGCAAGCTCGTAGCAAAGCCTTCCTCTGTAAGGCCCCTGTTTCGGAAGAAGTACTCCACCCCATAAGCCAGCGCATCAGTAAGAGTAACCTCTGCAATAAGCACTTCTATTAACACCTGTTTGGGAGTGGCGTCCATGACCTCAATGATTCTGCGAATATTTTGATAATCCTGGGGTAAGGCCCTAATGACCAGAGAGTTGCTGTCTGCATCGGAGATAACTTTAACAGGGCCAGCTTGACTTGCGGGGCCAACTTCGCCTGGTGCACCAGGCTGCCCAGCCACCGGTGCCTTTGCCAGCCCTTCTTGCGCAAAGAGGTCATTGAGGATAGAAGCCATACTGTCTGCCTTTTTATGTTGTAACTTGTATATGTAAATCTGGGTTCCTCTTGGTGACTTTACGTCCATATGCCTTACCCAGAAGTCAACAGTTGGTAACATCTTAGGATTAGCCACGGCTACCAGGAGCTTATTACTATCTGTCAATGGAACAAACCCTATCTGGGCTGCAGGTCCTATTGGTGCGCCACCAAGATTTTTTGCCAGCGATTCTAGGTCCTTGGCCAAATTAGCTACATTTACGTATTTGATATCATAAAACTTCACGGCTCTGCCAGCAAAGAAGGGGACATCAAAGGCACCTATCATGGCGATAAGTCGTCTCATGTTGGAAGCCTTGTCAACTACCACTATGGCGTGGGAATCGTTAGGGGCCAGCGCTGTCCCAGCTTTGGTCATGAAGGCCCTCAATGTGGGTATTAGAGCCTGAGGGGCTACATAGTTCAGAGGAACCACCTGGGTGACAATATTCACACCCCTTTTCTCCACCTTTTTCCCAAGGATCAAAGGCCCCGGTTCCATCTTTGCCTCTTGCAGCGAGGTCACTTCTATTATTCCATTTTTTTGCACCATGGCCAGGTCGTAGACATTCAAGACTGCCTGGATAATATTCAGCATCTCGCCTTCATAGAATTGCCCAACCATGCGGAAGGTAATCTCATCACTCACCATCTTGTCTATAACGTAGTTAACGTCAAGGAGTTCTCCCAGGAGCACCTTCAAGACTTCTCTTACATCTGCGGAATGGAAAGTAATAGCTACATCCAGCTTTTCCCCTACTGGGGTGGGCAGTACTATTTCCGGTGTCTTTAGTTCCCTTGGAATTGTAATTTCAGCAGGTCGGGGCACCTCTTCCTCTACGGCTTCTTCTTTAGTTATTTGCCATTCCCAGTTTTCTGTCTTGTTGGAGGAGTTGGAAGGTGTGGGAGGTTTGGGAATATCCTGAGCGGTAGGCCTAGACTTGTCTTCTTGCACATCCGTGGTGGCACACCCCACCAACGTGAGGGCTGTGAGCAATAAAAGTGTTAGACATAGCCCTCTTTTCGTAATCACTACACTACCTCACTACAAGAGGAACCGGGCCACCCTGAACAATTCGCAACTTAAAACGATAAATCATGATAGGGGATTTGTAAAGGAAAATCTTTCGCAAATTCTTAGAACATATAGGCATGATGCAATGAAAAAGGTTAATTACCCATTTAGATTTAATGGAGCTGGGAAGGAGATTAACAAAAGGGCTGATAAAACTGACTTTTTCAATGGTCTAGTCTTATAGCTAAGGGGGCGCGACAATATAAACAGGTTCAGCGTATTTCACTGCCTCCAACTCCATAAGCTCTGTAATCTTTTGCTGCACAGATGTGCCATCCTTTATCTTCACGTGATAGACATCTATCTCGTCAAACTCTCTTATAATCTCCAGTTGAAGTCTTGACAAAACTGATGCAATTTCTTCTGACGTAACACCCTCCTTAAACTTCATCAAAAGCTCGCCCTCTTTATATACAGGCCTTTCCTTTCCCTTTTTTATTTTCTCTTTGTCCTCTTTTATTTTTTGTTTTTCTTCAGTTACTTCTTTCTCGCCACTGTTTACGAATGTAGCGGGCTGCGCGTTTGCTATACATACTATGGTTAAACTGCCAAGTAGTATAAAAAGAGGAAGTATAGCTCTTTTGAGGGTCTGAACGGGGATGACTGTTCTCTGCTTTTGAAGATGTATAGACACCGACTGAAAATAAAGGGGCCAGATCGTTTTTGCCTGCCGCCCTCTAGTCCTAAGAGTTTCAGAGAAACTATTTGGTGCAGACACTTGGCCCAACTATCACTTCGATGCCGTTAATGAAGCCGCTGCGGCCTCATCTAAGGCACCTTTGGCGTTTAGCCTACCCCCACTAACTACAGGGTAACCCTTAGGGTCGGCCGAGTTCATAATCGAGGCCTTTATCGTCTGATAAGCAGGATTACCTAATAGCCCCCGTATCAAGCTGGCCACGGCAGTTACGTGGGGCGTTGCCATGCTGGTACCACTAAACAGTGCAACAGTTTCATATTCCATAGCCAGGACTGCGGCACCGTCGTTGGGGGCAATCCCTGATGGCCATAAGGGCGATAGCGGCCTTTGGGCACAATCATCAACCACGAGTTCCGCCGCTCTCCCATCAAATGCAGTACCTGAAACACCCAGGACCTTAAAAACGTCAGTAGTATCCATCAGATACTTTGCGTGGAGGGTATTTTCGTAGAAGCTGGCCCCATTACCCAGCTCCACAAGGTCCCAGCCGATGTCCTCCCCTGTTAAGAAGAGCTTCCCATTATCTAGGAATTTTTTGAGATTCCCCTGATCCTGTTTCGATAATGTGGGCGACAATAAAAACCCAGAAACCAGATTGGGCTCATCCCCGGTAAACCATATTACGGTCTTTCCTGTCATAGTAGCCAGGTCCGGGCCGTCACCATCGAGAGGCACTGTATAGACATTATAAATATACCCCAGGGTATCCAGGGCTGCGGTATAACATAATTCGAAATTGTCCCCACCATCATCGTCCACCAATAAGACAGTGTCTTCTGTCTTCGAAGTGCCAAGGTAATCTAGCACGTCTTGCATAATATTCTTCCTGGTTTCAGATCCCTTCATGTTCTCAAAGCCAAAGGCCATGTAGACAAGTCTTCCTCCAGTAGGTGCTGAAACTATGTTAAAGGTGGCCGAATCGGTTCCGGAAACACCCCCATCCGTTACAGTAACTTCAACCAGATGAGAGCCATCAGCGAGGCCTAATATATTAAGGCCTCCAGTATACGTTCCAGATGTAATAGTTTCGGTAAAGGTTACTGAAGCCGGATTACCATTAAGAGTCGTTGCAAAATTATCAGGGGAAACAAGGCCGGTGATAGCATTCCCCTTCTTATCCGTTACCACGGCGGTTAATATGCTAGTTTCATCTGTTCCGCTAACGTACTCGGTCTTATCAGTGCTTAGAGCAACCTTAACTACTTTTTTTCCTTTTCCTCCACCTCCTCCATTGTCACCACCTCCTCCGCTTGGTGGGCCTGGTATTCCACCTCGCGCAAGTGCACCTATACCTTTACTTGAGGCAGAACCAGTTCCTGAGCCAGCGCCGGTGCTTGAGGTAGTTCCAGTCGTTGAGGAAGTGTTTGCCACGATAATTGCTGCACCAAACT
>JBHICS010000178.1:0-3641 GCA_046759685.1 Candidatus Brocadiales bacterium
GAGAAGTTTATGAACATAAAATGCCGCTATTCTGGTCTAATACCTAACGCAACCGTCATTGTGGCCACCGTCAGGGCCCTAAAGATGCACGGCGGGGTAGGTAAGATAGTGGCCGGGAAGCCTCTGCCTGACGAGCTCATGAGGGAGAACGTACCTGCAGTAGAAAAAGGATGTGAGAATCTCATCCAGATGATTGAAAACATAAAAATGTTCGGGATACCATCGGTTGTAGCAATAAACGCCTTCCACACGGATACAAAGGCTGAAATAGATGCCGTAAAGACCATCGCAAGAGAGTACGGTGCCGAAGACGCCGTTGAGTCCAATCACTGGTCAAGGGGCGGCGCAGGTGCGGAGGAGTTGGCTGATGCCGTGGTGTCTGCCGCAGAAAAGCCCTCCAGATTTAACTTCCTCTATCCCCTGGAAGCACCTATAGAGGAGAAGATAGAGACGATTGCAATCAAGATGTATGGCGCCGACGGGATAGATATCTTGCCCCTGGCAAAGAAAAAGATAAAGCAGTTCAACAAATGGGGACCAAAGTATACCCATTTGCCTGTTTGTATGGCAAAGACCCACTTATCCTTGTCGCATAACCCTGCACTGCTTGGCAGACCGAAGGGGTTCCACGTGCCGATCCGCGACATAAAGGCCTCCGTCGGTGCAGGATTCCTATACGCTCTGCTTGGCGACATGAGGACCATGCCGGGTCTTCCATCCAAACCGGCGGGCGAAAATGTGGACATTGACCTGGACACGGGCAAGATAGTGGGCCTGTTCTAGCCATTTGACAGGGCCGATCCACCCGATATTGGCAGACAACAAAGCTGCGTTTCATTAAAAGAAATCGTCAGGGTGCTCAAGTCGCACCCTACGCTACTATTACGTAGTGGCTAAACGCGCTCTCGGCAGCCTTTATATGGGCAACTCCCCATTGCTGCCCGAAGACGGAAGTGCCCTGCCCCGGGTATTCTGCGGTCCATATAGACTATAACCGTAGCCAGAAATTCATTTACAAGGCCCAAAGGACATGTTATACTTTTTTTTTATGTAGTGCCCTAAGAGGGCCATAAGTAAAGGTCTTACGCTGTATGCCTAAGGTAAAGGCCCTAGTGCTTCGCACGGCTGGAACTAATTGTGATTGGGAAACGGAGTATGCCCTCAAAAAAGCGGGGGCAGAGGCCGATCGCATCCATATAAACAGGATCCTTGAGAAAAGGGATCTACTTCGCAGTTACCATATCTTCGTTCTGCCGGGCGGATTTACCTACGGCGACGACATAGCCGCAGGTAAGATACTGGCCAATCTCTTGCGGTTCCACCTGGAAGAGGACATAAGAGAATTCCTCCAGGAAGGAAAACTTATTATAGGCATTTGCAATGGCTTTCAGGCCCTTGTCAAAAGCCGCCTCCTACCCGCCCTGGATAGCGGCGCCCAGGAGGCAACCCTTACGTTCAACGATTCAAACAAGTTTGAGACCCGATGGGTATACCTCAAGGTCTGCTCAGGAAAATCTATATACGTCGATGAGGGACAGTTGCTTTACCTGCCGGTTGCAAATGCAGAAGGTAAATTTATGACCAGAGACAAGGAAGTACTGGATAGGCTGATAGATTCTTCTCAAATAATCTTTAAGTATGTAAATAAAGAAGGGGAGTGTGCAGGATACCCTTATAATCCGAATGGCTCAGTGGATGGTATAGCAGGGGTATGCGACCCTACGGGACGCATCCTGGGGATGATGCCGCATCCAGAGCGATACGTGGAATCCATACAGCATCCCCGCTGGCAGAGAGAAGACCTGGGGGAGGAACCTCACGGGACGCTAATATTTAGAAACTCCGTAAAATACGTCAAGAAAAACCTCCTATAGGGAACAGTAAACACCGATGAAGAAAGAAATACTAACTAAAGAACCGCCCATAGACCTGAAGACACTCGAACAGGAAATCGCTACTTTCAACCATAAGCTCACATCCGGAGACCTCATAGCCCTCCTACAAAGAACGCAGGATGTCTACGGTTATCTCCCAAGGGCAGCCCTGGAGCTCATTTCCAGCGAGACCTCTATCCCCTTGACCAGGATCTTTGGAGTGGCTACCTTCTATTCCCAATTCTCATTCATACCTAAAGGCAAGTACACCATCAAGGTCTGCATTGGGACGGCCTGCCACGTAAGGGGCGCTGACCAGGTAATAGAGGAGCTGGAGCGCAACCTTAACATAAAGGAAGGCGAGACCACCAAAGACCTGAAATTCACCTTGCAGTCCGTGGCCTGTCTCGGCACCTGCGCCCTGGGTCCAGTAGTTGTAGTAGGAAGCAGCATAAAATCTGGGGCGTGTTGTGATGTACCTTTTGGGCAAAAGGTGGCCCTGGGCGACAAGTTCTATGGACAGGTAACGCCTGAAAAGGTGGAGGATATTCTTGAACGTTATCAAGAGGTGTAACCCGTGGATAGACTGACCTCCCTAGAAGCAATACAAACACTGAGAGAAAGACTTAAGAAGGAAGAAGAGGCCGATAAAAGGCCCTCTGTAGCGGTCTGCGGTGGAACGGGCTGCGAGACCTTTGGTGGCCGCGAACTCTTCGATACCTTTGAAGATGTGGTAGAAAAACGCCAGCTTCAGGACAAGGTAAGGGTTAAAAAGACAGGGTGCCAAGGACTCTGTGAAAGGGGACCACTGGTTAATATCTTTCCCAAGAACATCTTCTACCAAAAGGTCAAGGAGAAGGATGCATCCAAGATACTGGAAGAGACCGTCCTAAATGGCGGAATAATACAGAACCTCCTCTACGTTGACCCTAACAAAAACGAGAAGATTACTTACCAACAAAACATACCTTTCTACAAGAAGCAGTACCGTATAGTGTTGAAGCACAACGGCATTATAGACCCTATGAAGATTACCGACTACATCACCGTTGGTGGGTACTCTTCACTGGAAAAGGTTTTGAAAAAAATGACCCCGGAGGAAGTAATTAAAGAGATAACTGACTCGGGCCTTAGGGGCAGAGGTGGTGCCGGATTTAGTACGGGGAAAAAATGGGGATTTGTCAGAAACGCGCCTGGAGATAGAAAATATATTATTTGCAATGGTGATGAGGGAGACCCTGGGGCCTTCATGGACAGATCCGTCCTGGAAGGTAACCCCCACTCTGTAATCGAAGGCATGCTAATAGCAGCCTACGCAATTGGCGCGCAGGAGGGTTTCTTCTTTGTGCGCGCCGAATACCCTCTAGCTGTCAGCCATGTGGAGGCGGCCATACAGCAGGCCAGGGACCTAGGCCTACTGGGTGAAAATATACTGGGCTCTAACCTAAGCTTTGATTTGAAGATAAAGAAGGGGGCCGGGGCCTTTGTCTGTGGGGAAGAAACAGCACTTATAGCATCTATAGAGGGCAAAAGAGGAATGCCTCGCACACGTCCACCTTACCCAGCAATATCCGGGCTGTGGGGAAGGCCCACGTGTATAAACAATGTGGAGACATTGGCCAATATACCCGCAATAATAGAGAGCGGGGCAGAATGGTTTAGCAGCATTGGTACTGAGGGCAGTAAAGGTACAAAGATATTCGCCCTAGCAGGCAACGTCAGGAACACGGGACTGGTAGAGGTTCCTATGGGCACCACCTTAAGGGG
>JBHICS010000179.1:0-3627 GCA_046759685.1 Candidatus Brocadiales bacterium
TCCCCTTCAGGTTGGAATCATCAGGCACGATAAAGGGTTTGTGGAGCCCCCTCACACACATAAAGATACTGCACGGGTCATCTCTGAGGTTCAGCAGGTAATATACTTGACAGACGGCGAGATGGAAGTAAATTTTTACGATGACAACCGTGTAAAGGTCGAAAGGTTGGTATTGAGGGCCGGAGACACGATGGTCCTTCTAAATGGGGGGCATTCAATAAAGGCGTTAAATGGTTTTGAAGGCATAACGGTTAAACAGGGCCCATTTTTAGGCGAAGAAGAAGACAAAGAGTTTTTTGCTGAAGCGAAGAATGATGATTGATAGAGTCCTGTTCATAGACCCTATTTACGTTGACAGCCACTAAACAGGGAATTGGTAAAGATGAAAGAAAGGCTCTTAAGTTTTGTCGTCTGTCCGGAATGTAAGTCAGATTTTAGCCTAGAGGGAAAGGTATATGAGAGTGCAGAAGTTAAGGAGGGGTCCCTTCTGTGTAAATCATGTGCCAGGACATATCCCATTAAGAATTTTATCCCCAGATTTGTAGGGGGAGACTCTTATGTAGACAATTTCTCCTTTGAGTGGCAAGTACACAGAACGACCCAGCTTGATTCTGTAAACGGCACTAAGCAGTCAGAGGAAAGCTTTAAAAGCAGTACTGGATGGAATCCAGAGGATCTAAAAGGAAAACTTACTCTGGACGTAGGTTGTGGGACGGGCAGATACAGCGAGATTGCACTCAATTATGGGGCGGAGTTAATTATGATGGACCTCTCTTTCGCTGTAGATTCCGCCTTTCTTAACATGGGTCTAAAAGAAATGGTACACTTAATCCAGGCTGATGTCTTTCATCTGCCTTTTAAGCCGGAGCAGTTTGACGTAATCTTTAGCATTGGCGTCTTGCATCATACCCCTGACCCTCCCGGGGCCTTTTCTTGTCTGCCCCCGTTGCTGAAAAAAAATGGAAAGATAGCCATCTGGGTCTATGATAAGTACTTCGTAGAGAGAATGTCAATAATGAGCCAACTTTACAGGAAGATAACTCGAAAGCTTCCAAGGAGGTGGCTATATGCCTTGAGCTATTTTGCCGTTCCTTATTATTACCTTGCACTGATTCCATGGCTTGGCCTGTTCTTCCGGGCCCTAGTGCCCATTTCTGTCCATCCAAACTGGCGATGGAGGGTCTTAGACACCTTCGATTGGTATTCCCCTTCTTATACTTGGGGTTTCAGTGCTGGAGAGGTCTTTGAATGGTTTGAGATGATGGGACTTAAGAATATAAAGGTACTGAAGTACCCCCCTGTTTCAGTAAGGGGGGAAAAGGTATAGAAATGAGCCAGTCCACGCGGAGGCACGATGATTCTTCTGTGTGGGAGTATTCAATAGAGGCTTTGAGTGATTTCGGAGGCATAAGGGTTAAGCAAGGCCCCTTTTTGGGCAAAGAAGAAGGCAAAGAGTTTTTTGCTGAAGCGAATAATAATGATTGATAGAGTCCTGTTCATAGACCCCATCTACGTTGATAGTTACTATCACGGTGGCAGAAATATTGCTCCAAGCATGGGAATAGGTTATGTTGCCGAGATGCTGGAGTTAAACGGCATAGAGTGTGAGACAGTGGATCTGGCGCTTGGATATCCGGTGGAGCATGCACTTAAAAGAATTGGCACTTTCAAGCCCCAGTTAGTTGCTATATCACTAATGACACTGCGCTACAAATATCATTACCGTCTTATTGAGAGGATAAAGAAGTATTCGCCAATAGACATAAAGATAATCGTCGGAGGCCCTCACGTAACATCTTGGAAGACCAAAGTGCTGGAACAATGTTCTGCAATTGACCTGGGGGTATCATTGGAGGGTGAGTACACAGTGCAGGAACTCTGTCAGGGTAAGGATCCAGCCAGTATTCCCGGCCTCATATACAGAGATGGCGGCAGGGCAATCTTCAATGGTGAGAGACAGCTCCTAGACGACCTGGAGTCTATATCTTTCCCCCGATATCGCCATTTTGAACTAGACAAATATGAAAAAATAATGCACTTTTGCTCTTCCAGAGGATGTCCTTATAGATGCACGTTTTGTCAGTTCCGCAATACCCTTGGAAAGAAATGGCGTCACCGCTCTGCTGAGAGTGTTGTAGATGAAATGGAATACTGGTACAAAAGAGATTATAGGAGGTTCTCGTTCATAGACGACAATTTCACCTTAGACAAGAAGCGCGTCTACCGTATCTGCGATGAAATAAACAAGAGACAAATACAAGACATATGGATCAGCGCTGCCGGGGTTAGGGCGGACAGGGTAGATAGAGAGCTTTTGGAGAGGATGAGATCTGTGGGTTTTGAAAACCTTTCCTTTGGTGTTGAGGCTGGCAATAACAGAACTCTTAAAATGTTAAAGAAGCACGAGACAATAGAACAGATTGATCGTACCATAAAGGATGCAACGGAACTGGGATTTCAAGTCAAACTCTATTTTCTGGTTGGTTCTCCTTATGAGACCCTGGACGACATTCGGGCTTCCATAGATTTTGCTCTGAAGTATCCTATTGCTGCTGCGAATTTTAGCAACATTATTCCCATGCCGGAGACAGAGCTTCTGGAATGGATAGAGAAGAACGGCAGGTTGCTTGCAGACCCAGCGGACTATCTGAACGATACCAACGAGTTTGATAAGATACCTCTATTCGACGCCCCGGGAATGAGTATCGAGGAGCGGAAACAGGCGCTTGCCATGACCGCAGAGGCCTCGGAACAGATCCTGGAAAGGGCAAGAAGCTACTCTTAGGAAGGAAATATCTTGCGCATACCAGTGTGTGAGCCGGAAATAGGAAAGGAGGAGATAAAGAACGTTCTCCTGTGTCTGAAAGATAAACAAATCTCGGGTACGGGTGGAACATACGTTTCAGAATTTGAGGATAAATTCAGCAACTACTGCAATGCAAAATACGGCATAGCGACCTCCAGCGGTACAACGGCCATCCATCTGGCACTTGCTGCTATAGGTATCAAAAAGGGGGACGAGGTAATCGTCTCCAACCTGACTAACATTGCAACCGTATATGGGGTCGTCTACAGCGGCGCAACGCCAGTGCTGGTAGACTGTGAAAGAAAGACGTGGAACATCGACCCAGCCCAGATTCAGGACAAGATAACTAAAAGAACAAGGGCAATAATGGTAGTGCACCTGTACGGGCATCCGGTAGATATGACCCCTGTTCTAAATATAGCTAGGAAACACGGCCTCTACTTGATCGAGGATGCTGCAGAGTCCCACGGTGCGGAGTATCGCGGGAAAAGGGTGGGCTGCCTTGGAGATATAGGATGTTTCAGCTTTTATGCAAATAAGATAATAACCACTGGGGAAGGAGGGATGGTAGTTACCAAGAACCGGGATATATACGAAAGGGCACAACTTCTAAAGAACCTGGCGTTCTCGCGCAAGAGACGCTTCTTCCACTATCACATTGGCTTCAACTACAGGATGACTAACATACAGGCTGCTATGGGGCTTGCCCAGTTGGAAAGGATAGGGGAAATCTTGAAGAAAAAGATCTATAATGCGCAAGTTTACAATTCATTACTTGACGGAACCGATGGCATCGTTCTGCCACCTTCAGAACCTTGGGC
>JBHICS010000180.1:0-3620 GCA_046759685.1 Candidatus Brocadiales bacterium
TTAGCGGCCAGACGCTGGTCTTCTCCATCCTTATAAACAACTTTAACACCTCTAACTCAAAGATTAAACACATCCAGGACTCTATATGCAGGGCCTTGGTGAATTCTCAGCATTAGTCATATGAAAACAGAGAAAGTAAAGAGTATATACGCCATTTATTCCTACTTTTACGATAGTGTCTTCGGGAGGCTTTATGCCCCCGGTAGGCTGGCGGCGGTAAGGCTTATGGACATTAGGCCCGGCGAGGAGGTACTGGAGGTGGGCGTGGGCACGGGGGTGTCGCTACCTCATTATCCCAAGCATGCCAAACTGGTGGGTATAGACGTTTCAGAGGAGATGCTAGCGAAGGCAAAGGAAAGAAAGGCTGTCCTGGATCTCTCCAATGTGGACATATATGAAATGGACGCCACCAGGATGGATTTCCCTGACGGGCGGTTTGACAAGGTGATAGCTGCCCACGTTATAACCGTAGTACCGGAGCCCTTAAAGGCATTAAAGGAGATGAACAGGGTCTGTAAGGATGGTGGCGAGGTTTACATCCTTAATTATGTCGGCACATCCAATGGGATAGTCGCCTGGTTAGAGCGGCTTTTTTCTCCCATCCGTAAGGCAATGGGCCTAGGGACGTATATAGACCTTGAGGCAACCATAGGGGCAGCCGGCCTCACCATCGAGCACCAGGAAAAGACAAATATCCTTGGCTTGTGCCGCTTGATAAGATGCAGGAAGAAAGGACGGTAAGGGTGCGGTGTGCTAAAAATACATCTTTCGCTAAGCTGCTCGCTTGATGAGAAAAGAGAGAGACTTCAGTTTCGCCCTTGGTAGTCTACAATATACACCTTAGGGTTGTTTCCGGCTGACACACTCTAGCTCCTGCCGACACCCTGGTAATTAAAGCCCTTCTGTCTCATTTCGTCAGGGTCGTAGATATTCCTGCCGTCCACTACGTTAGGCATCTTCAACAGTCTCTTGATTTTTTCCTTATCCAGCTCTCTAAACTCATTCCACTCGGTAAGGATGACCAGGGCATGGCAACCGGTAAGTGCCTTAAAAGGGTTGTTGAAGAACTTTACCTTCTTTAATATCTTTTTTGCTCTGGGTTCGGCCTCGGGGTCGAATGCCCGTATCTTTGCACCCAGTTTTTGAAGCTCTTCGACAACCGTTATCGCGGGTGCCTCTCGCATATCGTCTGTCTTTGGTTTGTATGCCAAACCCCAAACGGCGACGCTCTTTCCCTTAATATCCGGCAGCAACTTCTTCAGCTTCCTTACTACCAGCCTTCTCTGACGACGGTTTACATCGTCGACGGCATCAATAATATTTGATTTAACATTGTGGAGTTTCATGATCTGGACCAAGGCCCTCACGTCCTTGGGAAGACACGACCCACCGTAGCCGACGCCTGCCTGAAGGAACCTGGGGCCAATCCTGTCATCCAGCCCCATCCCAACGGCCACCTGCTTTATGTCCGCCCCAACCTTCTCGCATAATGCCGCCAGCTCGTTCATGAAGGACACCCTCGTGGCCAACATGGCGTTAGAGGCGTATTTTATCATCTCTGCGCTGAGCGTGTTGGTAAAGAGAATGGGTTTGTCCGCACGTGCAATCCCCTTGTAGATAGATTCCATAATCGCCCGTGGCCTCGGACTATTTACACCTATGACTATCCTGTCAGGGTTCGTGAAGTCCTTAACTGCCTCCCCCTCCCTGAGGAATTCCGGGTTCGAAACCACATCAAACTCAATTGACCCCTTTTGGTATTTCTTTATATTCTTAATTACCTCTTTGGCAGTACCCACGGGCACAGTGCTCTTGTTCACTATGACCTTGTAATCATCCATGTGTCTGCCGATTTCCCGTGCAACCTTTTTCACCGACGTCAGGTCTGCCTCGTGGTTCTGTCCGGGAGGCGTCCCCACAGTTATGAAAATAACCTGTGAGGATTTTATTGCCTTTTTCATGTCCGTGCTGAAGGACAGCCTCTTTTCCTTCACGTTTCTATGGAGCATATCCTGGAGGCCAGGTTCATAGATAGGTATTACACCCTTTCGTAGTTTGGCTATCTTTCTGCCGTCCACATCAACACATATTACCTCGTTACCGAGGTCGGCCAGGCACGTCCCAACCACAAGCCCGACGTATCCACAGCCAATGCAAGAGATGTTCATTTTTTGGGTCTCGGTGTTTTATTGGGGTAATCGCAATGTTTGTTTATAACACATAGGTAACAAAGGGGAACGCGGGCGACGCAGACCTTCCTACCATGGTCTTGAAGAAGATGGCAAAACCGAACCCATTTCTCTTCGGGGACGACGGCAGTGAGTTCTGCCTCGATCTTGTCAGGGTCCTTTGACCTTGCCAGTCCTATACGTTGGGCCAGGCGCCCCACGTGAGTGTCTACCCCTATGGCCGGTACCCCGAACGCGTTTCCAAGAAGGATATTAGCGGTCTTCCTACCTACACCATGAAGGGACAACAAATCATCCAGGTTGCCAGGCACCTTACCTTTATACTTTTCCGCTATATCCGTGGTGCACGCCTTTATACTTTTTGCCTTATTTCGAAAAAACCCTGTGGGCCGTATCTCTTCCTCCAGGGTGGGAAGGTCTACCTCGGCATAATTCCTAGCCCTACGATATTTTTTGAATAATTTACGGGTTACCTGGTTTACTCTTTCGTCTGTACACTGAGCCGCAAGTATCAGGGCTATCAGTAATTCAAGCGGGGTTTTGAACTCCAGCGCAAGCCTGGTACTCGGATACTCCTTTTCCAGGAGGGAGATGATTCGTTTTACCTTTTCCATACCAAAGGTTTTCGCAATAAAACGCACATACGTTTCAAAACAACTAACAGAAAGGAATTTAAAAATCAAATAGAAATTTAGTCCCCCCGCCATATAATTAAGTGTAAAGTACAAAAGGGTTTTCTATACATGCTAGGACATGCGGGAAAGCTTATATATTAAATATCTCAGGGCAATTCAGGAGACCTCGAAAGACGTCCCGACCGGTATCGGTGACGACGCCGCAGTCGTAAGGGTGTCACAGGGACTTTATGTACTTGCCACTGATACCCTACTCGAGGGGACACACTTTAAGCTCAAGGACACAAGCCCCAGGGAACTGGGCAGAAAAGCTGTCGCCGCAAGCCTTAGTGATATTGCCGCTATGGGTTGTAGGGCGACCTTTGCCCTTATATCCATATCCTTTCCGAGCTCTACGCCTATCGGGTTCGCCAAACAGCTTACCAAAGGAATAAATGACACGGCGGCTAAATATGGGGTTAAGATAGTAGGCGGAGACACAATAAGCGGGCGTGGGCCCCTCTTTATAAACGTTACGGTACTTGGAGACGCAAACGGCCTGCGTCCCATCCTCCGTTCAGGTGCAAGACCAGGAGATGCCATAATGGTTACAGGTGAACTGGGAGGGTCTATACTAGGAAAGCACCTCCGGTTCGAGCCCAGACTGGATGAGGCCATTTATTTAACCAAAAATTTTAGACTACACTCGATGATAGATATAAGCGACGGTCTCTCACTTGACCTAGGGCATGTGCTTGAGGAAAGCGGCGTTGGTGCTGTTCTATACGAGGAGCATATACCTGTCTCCCGGGCCGCC
>JBHICS010000181.1:0-3617 GCA_046759685.1 Candidatus Brocadiales bacterium
TGGAGAAAAAGAATGGACGGATATCTGAGTCGAAGGCCCATGAGTTGGCCACCCAGGCTTTTAGACTTACGGCCCATTACGATAGTGTAATCTCACGCTTCCTCTTCGGCGAGGCAGGAGACTCTTTCCCTCAAGAACTATCCCTTGAGTTTCTAAAGAAGCAGGGGCTCCGTTACGGTGAGAACCCGCATCAGGAGGCTGCATTTTATGTAGAGCCAGGCGGCGCTACAGAACCCTGTGTCTCCGGGCTGGAACAATTGTGGGGCAAGGAGCTTTCGTTTAACAACATACTCGACCTGGATGCCGCCATCGAGCTGGTAAGAGAATTTGAGGCACCCGGGGCAGTCGTGATAAAACATACAAACCCCTGTGGAGCAGGTGTCGCCCAAACACTCTCCGAGGCGTTCCGCAGGGCCTATAGTGGGGACCCCGTCTCTGCATTTGGTTCTATCATAGGCCTAAACAACTGCGTAGACGCCCAAACTGCCGAGGAGATTGCCGCACCCGGCCACTTTGTGGAGGCAGTGGTGGCTCCAGACTTTACGTCTGAGGCATTAGAAACACTTAAGACCAAGCGAAAGTGGGGGGCCAATCTGCGCATACTTCGTGCTGGTGAACTTGTTCGGGCACACCCGGGGAGGATTGCACTGGACATGAAGCGAGTGGTTGGAGGGCTGCTGGTCCAGACGAGGGATATCACAAACGAAGACCTTGAAGACCTCAGGCGCGCCACAACTAAGAGCCCTTCACAAAAGGAGTTAGATGACCTGCGGCTAGCCTGGATCGTGGCCAAGCACGTAAAGTCAAATGCCATCGTGTTGGTTAAAGACGGCACGCTCGTGGGTGTGGGGGCAGGGCAGATGAGTCGCGTGGACTCGGTAGAGATAGCCATAAAAAAGGCGTCTGACAGGGCGAAGGGCTCTGTGCTAGCATCTGACGCCTTTTTCCCGTTTAGAGACGGCGTTGACATAGCGGCCCACGGAGGCATAGGGGCCATCATCCAACCGGGTGGCTCCACCAAGGACGAGGAAGTTATCGCCGCAGCCGAGGAGCACGGAATCTCGATGGTCTTTACAGGCCGAAGGCATTTCAGGCACTAGATGGTGAGGGTCAAGATCTGTGGAATAACCAACCTACGGGACGCAAAGTACGCCGTAGCGTTGGGCGCTGACGCACTGGGCTTTGTATTTGCACCAAGTGCTCGCAGGATAAGCCCGGAAAAGGCAAGAAGGATTATTAAGTCGTTAGGGCCCTTTGTTAACTGTGTTGGTGTCTTTGTCGATGAACGTTTGCAAATAGTGAGAGAGATAGGGCAGTACTGTCATCTCGACACCCTCCAGCTCCACGGCAACGAGCCCCCAAAGTATCTGGACAGTTTAAGAGAGGACTACCATGTCGTAAAGGCATTGAGGGTTAGGGGCAAAAGAGAGCTGGCCCAGCTCAAACGCTATAGGGCAAGCGCCTTTTTGCTGGACACATACGAGAAAGGGATGATGGGAGGCACTGGCAAGGCATTTCCATCAATGTGGGCGGTCGCTCGACAGGCGGGTGAATCGGGGTCCGCACCCATAATCCTTGCAGGCGGGCTGAACCCTGGAAATGTCAGAGATGCCATAGAGGTGGCAAGGCCCTTTGCCGTCGATGTATCTTCTGGGGTGGAGCTTAGACCGGGCAAAAAGGACAGACGTCTTATCAAGGAGTTCATTGAAGCCGTAAAAAGTTCTTAAGCGGGAAGGAGTGAGTGATTTGAGCCCAAATAAAGATTTTCGGGCACTTGTGGAGTTGATGCGCAAGCTGCGAGATGAAGGAGGCTGCCCTTGGGATAGGGAGCAGACACACGAGACCCTTAAACCTTACCTAGTGGAAGAGACTTACGAGGTAATCGACGCAATCGATTCCAAAGATGCTGCGAGGCTAAATGAGGAGCTGGGTGACCTGCTTTTTCAAATACTCTTTCATTCCCAGCTAGCCAAAGAGAAAGGGGAATTTGATATAGATGATGTTATAAAGGCATGCCTGGACAAGATGACCTCAAGGCATCCCCATGTCTTTGGAGACGCGCGTTTGAAAACGGCAGAAGAGGTAATAAAGATATGGCATCAGATAAAGATGAAGGAGGGCAAAGAAAAGGATGAAAAGACTGTCCTCGGAAGCCTTCCGAAGCACCTACCGGCCCTTCAGAAGGCCCAAAAGGTCCAGAAAAAGGCCTCAAGGGTAGGCTTTGACTGGGAAAGGGTAGAAGACGTGGTGTCGAAGGTTGAAGAAGAACTGGAGGAGGTTAAGGTTGCTATGGCTCAGGGCAGGTATGAAGAGGTGGAGGAAGAGATAGGAGACCTGCTATTCGCTGCCGCCAACCTGTCAAGGTTTCTGAAGATAAATCCAGAAGAGGCTCTGCACAAGACTATAAAGAAATTCGTTCACCGCTTTAAGATGGTGGAGGCCGAACTTGCCTCTAAGGGGAAGGATATCGAACACTGCTCACTGGAGGAGATGGATATGATATGGGAGGCTGTCAAGAAACGCTGAGCGGGATCGTGGCGGAGATTATTTGATGTGATGACACCGTAAATAGTGCAGCGAGGCAGTGATATGCGCCGGTACATCCAAATCTCGTATAGCTTCACAAGCGATTGCGCAGGGATGTTGGTCTTCTGTGCCAAGGATGGTTGTAAATATAAAGAGTAAGTCAAACTCTCAGATGGACTTACACGGAAAATTATCCTAGAGGTCCGGTGTGGGAGAAGACACCAAAAATTACAACATTTTTGTTTTTAATTTCTTGACAAGGAGCTAGTTAAATGGTATATACCCTCAACGACTTTGTTGTGCTCACCAAAGATGGGTTGTACGGATTTAGTAGTAGGGAGTTGGTAGTAAGGATTTCGTTTAAGTAGTTCCGTATTACCTCATTTCTTTTCTTTCTGTATCAATCGTTTCTATCTAGAGGGGTGTTTAAACAAAAAGCAAATCTTTTCTGGGAAAGGCTGAGGAGCAAAAATTATGAAAAGACTTTTGCCTTTTATTATTCCGCTGGTAGTGCTCTGTGCCATGGGGTTTGCCCTCACTACGACAGCCACGGCAGAAGAAATGCCAACGCCGTGGGTCGCTCCAGAGGCCCCAGAGGTAGTGGAAGTGCCATGGACTCTCCAGGGCATAGGTGATGCCGATGGCTCAGAAGTTGACATGACGACTGTCGAGGGTGTGGCCACGGCAGTGAACTTTACCTGGGTCTTGCTGGCCGCAGTCTTGGTCTTCATCATGCAGGCCGGTTTTGCACTTTTGGGAGGCTTCCTCGCACCCAGGCATATGCTAAACTATCTTGCCGCATGCTTTATTGACACCACCCTTGCGGGTCTTGTGTTCTGGATATGGGGATTTGCCCTGATGTTTGGTGGCAGCGGCTATCCCGGGGCTGAAGCTGGCGGTCTTGGCGTTGGCTACAGCGGTTGGATACTCCACTGGGGCTCATACGACGTTAACACCTTCATGCTCTGGATGTTCCAGATGGTCTTTTTGACTAAGGGCGTCGTCATTCCTGTTGGTGCGATAGCTGGTAGATGTAAGTTTCCAGCATACCTTATCCACGCCTGCTTTATCGCTGGTGTTGTCTATCCAAT
>JBHICS010000182.1:0-3611 GCA_046759685.1 Candidatus Brocadiales bacterium
ACCATTCCATCACCGCACCCACTGTCTCATCAAACGCAACGGTCTCATATATCACTGCTATCCTGTCGTTGTCATGCCCTGCGTGGTCTATGCGGCCACCCTCTATCATCAGGAATAACCCGTCTGGGTTTTCTGCCGACAATACCCCCAGGGCCTTTAGAGACATCTCTATTAAAGACGGTTCGTCCAGCCTCCTATTCATGGCGAAGGACATGTGACCAGGGGCGAAGAGACCAAGGAGTTTGGCGGTCTGTTGAGTATCCAGAAGTTCGAGTTCCTCTTTTGTGTAGACCACCTTATAGCCCATGTCCCTTGCCTCCTTAACGGGGACGGGTGTCCAGACCCTTAACCCACCCCCCATAATTACATCCGGCTGGGAGCGGTGAAGATAGTCCTCTGCAATTGCCCTTGCTTTTTTGCGTGATGCCTCATGTGCGGCGAACGCGGCAGGGGTAGCGTGAGTAACCTCTGTGGTGGTTACCAGCCCCGTTGACTTACCCATCTCTTTGGCCATCTCCAGGATGGTCTTATATTCCTCTCCCTGCTCCGACTGACTAACTACGCCCCTTTTTGTCTTATGTCCCGTGGCAATGGCAGTGGCGGCCGCAGAGGAGTCGGTTATAAGGCTGTGCAGCGCAAAGGTAGATACATAGCCAGAGTGTTCAAGCTTCTCCATATGGAGCTCGCCCGCCGGGCCATGGGCAAAGTCTCTCGCCGCCGCCACATGTGCCCACCCCATACCGTCTCCTATGAAGAGGATAATATTCCTCGCCCCGTTCTTGTCGGCGTCGGCCAGGGCCAGGGCATAGGCTGGTAGGATGAGGAGCGCTAATATCAGACAGCCAATTAATGTGTAGGGTGAGTTCGTGTAACGCCATAAATCCACCCGACAAAAGGCGCCATGCCAAGGCTGGAGCAATAAGCCCCGCCGCAGCCGAGTCAAACATACCCCTCCCGATAGGCTAGCCATTTGACGTAACAACCTCACTTCTTCTATCCCCTGGGGTGGAACTTTTTGTGGATGTGTTTAAGGTGCTGGCGTTCTATGTGGGTATAGGTCTGGGTGGTAGCGATGTTTGCGTGGCCCAGCATCTCCTGCACGCTTCGGAGGTCTGCCCCGCGCTCTAATAGATGTGTGGCAAAGGAGTGCCTCAGGCTGTGAGGAGAGATTTCCTTTACACCGGCCTTTTTGGCGTAGGTCTTTACTATCCGCCAGACATCCTCTCTCTTCAAAGGTCTACCTAGCCTGGTCAAAAAGACGGCCTCGCTCCGTCCTCTGTTCAATTTAGGTCTTGACTCATTGAGATAACGGTCCAATGCCTCACGGGCCTTAATGCCCAGGGGCACAATGCGCTCCTTATTGCCCTTACCGTGGCACCTGACATACCCGTCTTCCATGTTCACGTCTCCCATGCCAAGGGTGACCGTCTCTGAGGCCCTGGCCCCCGTGGCATACATCATCTCCAGTATGGCCCTGTCTCTCCAGCCGTAAGGCCCTTCGAGAGGTGGGCTCTCTAGCAACTTCTCAACCTCTCGCCAGTGCAAGACCTCCGGGAGGCGCTTCCAGAGTTTTGGTGCGTCCACGCCCGCAAGGATGTCCCTCTTTAGATGTCCATCCATTACCAGGAATTTGTAGAAATGTTTTATCGCCGAAAGGTTGCGGGAAATGCTGTTAACGTTCAACCCCCGTTCCTTCTCGGCAGACATGTAGAGGTTGAGGTGCTCGGTCTTCAGGTCCTCCGGTCTTTTTATACCCCACCTGTCCAAGAACCCCATAAACTTCCTGAGGTCGTTCTTGTAGGCAAGGACGGTGTTTTTGGACAGGCCGCACTCCAGGTCTAGATAGTCTAAAAAGGACCCCACTAATTCTTCCATATCGGTAGCCCTTTTAGTAGCGGTCACTTTGCTCCCTCCACCGGCGGCACTATCTGAGACAGGTCAGCAACTTTCGGGGCATAGAGTTGGTTAATATTCTTTACGAGTACCAACCGGTTGTTCCTCAGCCTCTCGTCCTCCACGTTCACAAAAACCTTGTCAAAAAAAGTGTGCACGGGTTTGGCAAAGGTGTCGGTGAACACCCTGGATGCCTCTTCGTATTTTTTATCATCTATGAGTGATGTCACCCTGTCCTTGTTCCTCACATATACCTCCCACAGGGACCGCTCTTCTTCCTGCTGTAGGAGTCCTTCGTCTACCTCTCCCGCGGAGGGTGCGCTTTTTCCTATATTGAATGTCCTTTCTACCACGGTAACCAGTTCCTGCCAGGCATCGGTCTCTGAGATCTTGGAGATTATACCGGCTCTGTCAGAGAAATCGCTTATATTATCAAAGCCTGCACCTAATACAGCGTTAATGATATCGTATCTGTAGCCTCTTTCCAGAAACGTCTGGTATAGCCTATCTCTGAAGAATGCGGTTATTTCCTTTACGGCGGCGCCCTTGCCCGGGAAATTCTCCAAGGCCGCAGCCAGAGTATCTTGTAGAGAGAGTGTGAGCCTCTGTGATTCTAGAATGCGTACTATCCCTTGGGCCTGGCGTCTCAGCCCATACGGGTCTTGCGAGCCTGTGGGAACAAGTCCCACGGAGAAGCAGGCGCACAGGGCATCAAACTTGTCGGCAAGGCTTAGTATTGTGCCCAGCTGCGTTTGCGGAAGTTTGTCCCCGGCATATCTTGGCATATAGTGTTCCATAATTGCAAGCGCAACTCCTTCCGGCACACCCTCTTCCCTTGCGTAGTGATAACCCATTGTACCCTGGAGCTTGGGGAATTCTGTCACCATCTGCGTTAGCAGGTCTGCCTTACACAGGTGGGCCGCCTGGTGGAGGGCCTCTCTCCCTTTATCCGTCAGATTAAGTCTTAAGGCGAGATATGTTGAAAGCCTGTCAATGCGCTCCATCCTTTCCCAGTAGCTCCCCAACTTCTCGTGGAAGACCACGTCCTTTAGCCCGTCCAGCCTGTCCTTTAATGAACGTTTCCTATCCTCTTCCCAGAAGAACTTTGCGTCGGCGAGCCGCGCCTTCAGCACCCGTTCATTACCCTCAACAGCCAGACGTGCCCCCCTCTCGCCCCGATTGGTCACTGCTATGAACTTGGCCAGGAGTCTTCCGTTATTGTCCTCAATAGGGAAGTATCGCTGGTGGTCTATCATTACCGTCTCCACTACCTCCTGGGGCACCCTGAGAAACTCCTCCGGGAATGTACACTCCACAGGAAACGGGTACTCCACCAGGTTGTTCACCTCTTCCAGTAGTTCCTCTTCCTTCAGCTCCGAACCGTATGAGCGCATTATCTCACCGATGCCCTCCCTGAGCATTGACTTTCGTTCGTCAGCATCCACTATCACCTTTTCCCTTCGCAGGAGGTCTCTGTAGAACGTAAAATCTGCCCTCTTAATGGTGACCCTTCTGCCCGATAGAAAAGGATGTCCAAAGGTAACCGCCCCGCTTCGTATACCGTTCAGCTCAAGTTCTATGGTCTTGGTGTCAAATAGGGCCACTATCCAGCGTATTGGTCTTGCAAACGATAGCCCCGGCCCCCTCCACCTCATCCTCTTCGGGAAGGCTACGGAACGAACGATGTCGGCGAGTATGTTGGGTAGCAGTTTTTGAGA
>JBHICS010000183.1:0-3599 GCA_046759685.1 Candidatus Brocadiales bacterium
ATAATGGTATTTACCTTATTCTCGTCAATGAATCTTAGCAGCGCATCACCGTCCAGCCTGCCCTTAACGCACAGGTGGCCAAGCCCCATTACCTTAAATAGCTCTTCCCCGTAGGGGGTTGCCACTGTAGTGAGGACCTTTGCCCCCCTCTGATGTAGCTCTCGGACTATCTCCCTGCCGTCGGCAGTGCCCGACATGACTAGAATCACGAATTGAGACCTCTACAAAACTCTGTGTTTTCGTCTATTGCACCTAATTTCTTTTCCCCTCCCTTGATGGGAGGGGTTAGGGGAGGGTGATGTTTACCCCCACCCTTACCCTCCCCCGTCAAGGGGGAGGGTAATAGTAAACTCCCCCCGTCGAGGGGGAGGGAAGGAACTTTATCAGAAGTTTCAACTTATAGCTTATAGCCCCGCCTTGTTACCATAAAGTTATCAGAGACGAATGTGGTGGAATTCCCAATTATTATTATGGTGGTCATGTCCATCGGGAATTTAAGCATATCCGACAAGGTGGTCACCACCACCCCCTGCCCCTGCCTCCCTGCGTCCTTTACAATGCCAACTGGGAGGGTTGGTGATCTCTTCTCCAAAAGGATCTCCCGTGTCTTCTCTATTTGCCATGTCCTTTGTGAGCTCTTAGGATTGTATAGCACAATGGCGAAGTCTCCCTCTGCTGCCAGCCGTATCCTCTTTTCTATCACCTCCCACGGGGTTAGCAGATCGCTGAGGCTTATAACGGCGTGGTCGTGCATTAGTGGCGCCCCCAGCAGTGCGGATGCAGCGCAAGACGCAGGGACACCAGGGATTATCTCCACAGGGATTTCTTGTTTCATAGTATCGGCAAGCTCCAGCACCAGCCCGGCCATGCCATAAACTCCAGGGTCGCCGCTGCTCACGATTGAGACCACCTTGCCCTTAGCGGCCTCCTCCAGCGCAGCCTCGCACCTCTGCCGTTCTTCGCCCATACCCGAACTCAGTATAGGCTTGTCGCCTATCACGTCTTTTATAAGGTTCAGGTAGGTCTTGTAGCCTGCAATCACGTCAGAGCTTTTTAAGGCCTCCAGGGCCCGGGGGGTTATGTCGGCCCGTGAACCGGGGCCTATGCCTACCACGTTAAGTTTTCCTGTGCTATGGCTACTGTCACGCCCGGATATTTCTGTTTTTTCAGTATTAATCTCGTCTTCCTCCCTGCCAGGAGCGCAGTTGGCTCACAGACGCCCCAGACACCAACTTTTTCTTTGACGAATTCAGACCGGCTAAACTCTTTTCCGCACGTACTAATCTCTTCTTTAGAAATTACCTTTAGGGGGATTCCCAGTTCACGAACACCATCGCAGAGACCAGTGACCCGCGCCCTCTCCTCTATAGTAGCTGCTAGCCTCACCCTTTCAAGCGGGATGTTGCACGCCCTGAGACTGGTCAGTATGGCCTCTTTGACCATCCCGGAAGAGATATCAGCCTTACAGCCTAACCCGATGATTATATCTTTTTTCGCCTCAGTACCGGTGGTTATAACTGCCTCACCATGGAGGATATTGGCGGCTTTGAGGGCCAGGTCGTTTGCGCCACCCTCGTGTCCGGACAATACGCTAACGGCAAACCGGCCAACGTCGTCCACCACTACCACCGCAGGGTCAGAGAGCTTGTCCTTTATGTGCGGGGCAACGGCCCTTACCACTATACCAAGGGCCATGATGAAGATTAGACCGTCGTATTTACCAAAAATCTCTTCCACCAGAGGTCGGATCCCTTGTGAGAACGGCCTTGCATGGGGCCTCTGTTGACAGAGTTTTTCTGGTAGGAACAGGTCAGCGTCTTCTCCCAGACTAGGTTTTAGCCGTTCTGCTACCCTCAGACCTTCCTCTGTAAGGGTTATAAGAGCCAGGGCCATCGATTATTTCTCTAATGAAGATGCAGTGGTTTTTAGCCTTTTAGGTTTTTTGGGTTTCTTAGGTCTCGGCCGTTTGGTAAGACGTACCAAATCGTCCAATAAGGAATAAAATACTGGTACCACAAGCAGGGTGAGGCACATGGAAGAGAACATGCCGCCCGCTGCTACTATACCCATACCGGCCCTGGCCTCAGCGCCATAACCAAGACCGATTGCAATCGGCAGCATCCCGAACATAGTAGAAAAGGCCGTCATGAGAATGGGCCTCAATCTGATCTCGCCAGCCTCTACGATAGCATCTCTGGTCTCCTTGCCTTCTTTTCTTAACCTATTGGTGTAGTCTACCAATAAGATGGAGTTTTTTGAAACAAGTCCCAGGAGCAGTATAAGTCCTATCATGCTGTATGCATTAACGGTGTTGTGGGTAGCCAGGAGCAGACCAAACCCACCCACAAAACTAAGTGGTAACGCCAGCATTACGGTAAATGGGTGAATGAAGCTGTCGAATAGGGCGGCGAGCACCATATAGGTGATAATCATAGATAGTACAATTACGAATATAAAGCTTCGTATGGATTCTTTAAACGTCTCTGCCTTTCCCGAAAAGGCCAGGGTGTACTGCCCTGGCAGTATTTCTTTGACAATGTCATTTACGTCACCAACCGCCTCTCCCAGGGTCTTTTGTTCTGAGATAAGATTTGCGGAGATTGTAAAAGAACGCTGTCTATTCCTTCTGTTTATAACGTTGAATCCGGTTGCTTCCCTTATACTTACCACATCCTTTAACCCGATGATTTTTCCCTCTCTATTTCTCATGTGGAGTTCTATTATGCTTTGGGGCAGGTCTCTGTATGGTTCGGCAAGTCTCACGATTGTATCGTACCGCTTGCCCGCGTGCTTGTACTTGGCATCGGTTACTTCTACGCCACCCATGAGGGCCCTGACGGTGTCACCTATTGTCGCCACGTCTACGCCAAGGTCTGCCGCCTTTTTGCGGTCTATGTCCACATACACCATTGGACGGCCCAGTTCGAGGTCTGAATCAACGTCCACAATGCCGGGTATCTTTCTCAGTCTTGTCATGAATTCTCCGTTGAGCCTTTCTAGCTCAACAAGTTCAGGTCCTGATACAGTAAACTCAAGCGGTGCGCCCCTCCTGGCCCCAAAGGCCTGCTCAAATTCTATGGGAAATGCAAACACGCCCGGGGTCCTGGCAAAGCGCATTCTCAGTTCGGTGAGAATCTCGTTCTGTGAGCGTTTACGCTCACCTTTTGGGGTAAGGTGTACAAAGAAAATGCCCTTATTTCCACCGCCGAAACCACCGGCAGAAAAGAATGACCTTACCTCAGGTGTTTCATCCAGAATATTCTCGATTCTTTTCATCATGCTGTCAGTATAATCTAGAGATGCGCCTACAGGCGTCTTTACACTTACCATAAACTGGGCCGTATCTGAAGACGGTACCAGCTCCCTTCCCACCAGCCCTGCAAGAAAGATTCCACCAGCGAGGCTGGCAGCGGCAATTATGCAGATGACAAACCTCCAGCGTAGGGACCAGCCGAGAACTTTAACATAAACGGCTTCCATCGTTAGAAACATACGCTCAAAGAATAGAAAGACTTTGTTCCGCCTACCGCCCACCTTTAGCCAACGTGAACAGAGCATAGGGGTGAGAGTGAATGCGATCGCGCCCGGCGCCATCGCCA
>JBHICS010000184.1:0-3595 GCA_046759685.1 Candidatus Brocadiales bacterium
AAGAAGGTACATCATGCCTCCGCATTCTCCGTATATCACCACACCGGTATCTGCTGCCATCTTTATCTCTGCTCTCATAGCGTTATTTAGCTCAAGCTCACGGGCGTAGAGTTCAGGAAAGCCGCCTCCTATGTAGACGGCATCAATGTCAGAGGGAAGTGTCGAGTCCCTGAGCGGGCTGAACGGTATGAGTTCCGCCCCATACGACCTTAGTAGGTCCAGGTTGTCCTCGTAGTAGAAGCTGAATGCCTCGTCTCTAGCCAGGGCTATACGTGCGGCTACTTGGTCGCCGGGGTGACAGAAAATAGTCTCCGGATGTGTCGGCATATTCACGGAAGAGTCTGCAATCTCCTGGATACGCTCTATATCTACATGTTCAAGTTGCTTCACCAAGCTAGTGTAGAAATCAGCGCTAACTTTACCTTCACCATAGGGTATGAGGCCAAGATGCCTCTCGGGCAGGGTCAATTGACTATTCCTGCTCAGGTAGCCCAGTACAGGGAGGTTGCAGTGTTTTTCTATAGGGACTTTAAGAAACTGGAGGTGTTTTTCGCTTGAGACGTTGTTCAAGATAACACCCGCCAGGGGCACCTCTTTATCAAAACCCTTGTATCCCATGACCAGGGCCGCGGCACTCCGTGCAAGACCTTTGGCGTCGACAAGCAAAATAACAGGTGAACACAATAGTTTTGCCAGGTCTGCCGTACTACCTGCCCCGGTCCCATCCCTATGCCCGTCATACAGCCCCATGACACCTTCAATGACGGATATATCGGCACCCGAGGCTGCACGCTGGAACGTCTCAAGACAGGCATCACTGCCCATCATCCAGGTGTCCAGGTTGCGGGCTGGTCGGCCGGTGACGGCAGTGTGGTGGCTTGGGTCTATATAGTCGGGCCCTACCTTGAATCCCTGGACGTCCAAGCCCCTCTTACGTAGCCCAGCCATAAGGGCCAGTGTCAGGGTGGTCTTGCCGACCCCGCTGTGCGTGCCGGCGATGAGGATGCGGGGCAGTCTTGACATTGGTTTATTTCTAGACTAAAACAACGATGGTACTCATTAAGAGTCCCAGTCCGAGCGCCAGAAACGATGTTACATAGGCCATTTTTGTGGCCTCTTTAATTCTTTCAATTGTAAGGGATTTCTCCGGATTACCAAGGAGCGGCTTAACAGAGGGCGCGCCGCCGTAGGTGCTTGGTCCACCAAGCTGCACGCCCAGGGCTCCTGCAAATGCCGCCTCAGGTATGCCGCTGTTTATACTATGGTGTTTGCGCCCGTCCCTTACGGCAACGTATACACATTCCTTGAATTGCTGACCGCAGATATATGAGCTTATAGCGATTAGCCTGGAGGAGATTCGAGCAGGTATATAGTTGGCCAGGTCGTCCAAGCGGGCTGAGGACCAACCGAATTTCAAGTATCTTTCGTTGCGATACCCCACCATAGAATCCAACGTGTTTACAGCCTTGTATGCCATGGCTGCGGCTGGCCCACCAAGCGAGGCGTAGAAGATAGGGGATATAACGCCGTCTACTGTATTTTCAGCCACAGTCTCTATACAGGCCCTAACAATCTGAGGTTCATCAAGGTCTTTTGTATCCCTGCCTACTATGCCGGAGAGTCTTTGCCGGGCCTTGACTATATCGCCCGACTCAAGGGCCGAGGCTACCGAACGTGCCTCGTCCACCAGTGACTTAACAGATATTGTAAAATAAAGCATGACCGTGGCAACAATAAAATTGAGTAGTAGACCCTGATAAATGGACATGGTTAACAACCAGGAGGATGAAACGTATGTAGCTAATACTATTGAGATTGTCAGGATTATACCCGCCAACCTTTCTGAAGGCAGCAGGCGCAAAGGCGATTCTGCCCATTCTATTGCCTTGCCTATGGCCCTAACCGGATGTGGTATGCGGTGCGGGTCTCCAATAGTCAGGTCAATAATAAAGGCCAGAAGTAGCGGAAGTATTGCCGCCTCTAGCATCTATGTTTCCTTTGTGGTAATTGACATTAGGAACGTTTCAAGTCTAGTATATCGTAGATAACTTCAATCCTGAGATTTTCCCGCACGACGCTTGCCAATCTGTTGTACGCCCCTTCTTTGAAGGCTTGTGAAGATAGGTGTGTCTCGTTGCCTATTGGCTCTGCCCCGTTCTTTGTCCTTAGGTAGTTGGTTAACCGTTGGCGGAATTCGTCATTGTCAAAGAGGCCGTGGAGATAGGTTCCAATGACTTGGCCGTTTGTTGATACTGCACCGTCCATAATGTCGACCGGCCTACCGCCACGCTCAATTATTCTCAGCAGTGGTTTGATATGGGACTTTGAGTTACCCATGTGAATCTCGTAGCCGCTGAGTACCCCATCAACGTGGAATGGTAGCGGGTTATAATCCTCCATCACGGCCTTGACCTGGAAGGTCTGCTTTTCTGCCAAGAAGGTGGTAGAAACGTCGAGTAGCCCCAGCCCTTCCGTAAAGCTTTGACTGGATTCAATATGGTTCTTGTCCTCGATGCCAGTACCAAGCATCTGATACCCGCCGCATATCCCCATTACCATTGTGCCGTTCCGGACCTTGTCGGTTAGAGCCTGTGCCAGACCCCTTTCTCTTATAAACTGAAGGTCCTTTATTGTGCTCTTTGTGCCTGGCAGGATAATCATGTCTGGTTGGCCAAGTGTCCTGGAGTCGTCTACGTATCTCAGTCTGACGGATTTCTCCTTGCCTAATATGTTGAAATCCGTGAAGTTAGATAACCTGGGCAGCCTGATGACCGCTATATCAACATCGCCCCCAGCATGCACACCCTCATTATTGTTGTAGTGGTCCAGCCAAACGGAATCTTCCTCGTCGAGGTTAATGTCCCTTAGATACGGTATAAGCCCGAGCACGGGTAGGCCCGTTCGTGACTCCAACATCTTGAGTCTGTCCTCGATTAGTTTCGGGTCGCCACGGAACTTATTGAAGATGAAGCCACACATCCTGGCCCTCTCGTCTCTTTGAAGCAGCTCAAGAGTACCTATTATCCAGGCAAATGCGCCGCCCTGGTCTACATCCGTCACCAGTATTACCGGTGCATTAGCCAGTTCGGCCATTTTCATATTCACTATATCTTTATCCTTCAGGTTTATCTCTGCGGGACTGCCTGCCCCCTCGATTACTATAATATCGTGTCTCTCGCTTAAGCTCTTAAATGCCTTCGTGATTACTTGGAGCATTTCCGTCCTTGCAGAGAAATACTCCTTTGCCGTCATATTCCCTATGGGCCTGCCCATGGCAATTACCTGTGAACCCGTATCGGCGGTAGGCTTTAGTAAGATTGGGTTCATCTCTACTGACGGCTCAATGCCGGCGGCCTCAGCCTGTACCACCTGGGCCCTCCCCATCTCACCGCCATCGCTAGTTACGTAGGAGTTGAGGGCCATGTTCTGGGCCTTGAAGGGTGCGACCCTGTATCCGTCTCTACTAAAGATTCGACAGAGTGCGGTGGCTATTAGACTTTTGCCGACGTTTGAGCCCGTACCCTGTATCATTATTGCCTTGGCAGTCATCTTATGGCCAACCCTTTAAGTACAGTCTCAAGACAGGACAGTAGCT
>JBHICS010000185.1:0-3583 GCA_046759685.1 Candidatus Brocadiales bacterium
AACACCGTATCTCCCAACCCTTGGGCCACCCCTGTTATCTACGTGTGCAAGGACGCCGCTCTTCCCTCCAAAGGTCTTTATCATAAAGCCCTGCCGTTCCTTGCCCGCCCTTATTTCCTCGGTGTAAAAACCGCCCGGTTTTATGTCTAGGGCCGATAGAACCTTTTTGACCACGGTGGTCTTCCCCACGCCTGGTCTGCCGGTTATCAGTATGTTCTTAACCACCGTACAATATCTCTGATATTGTTAGCTATCACGGAGAAGGTGAACATTGCCCAACCTAACCTGCGTCAGGCCCTGTGCCTCTGCAATCTCTTTACACCTCACGGCATGTTCCCTGGATGTGGTCGGCAGGTCTGCCATGTAAAAGTGCGGGTGAAATGCCAGTAGGGCGTAAGGAATCCAGGGGTTCAAGGAGGCGACGAAATTAGCTATATTGGCCACCTCTTGTTCGTCGACATAACCGGGTATTAACAGGGTGCTTGCCACCAGTAGTGGTGGGTGTGGCCTCTCTTCAACCATTTCTGCAAGCAGCCTGAAATTCTCTAAGGTCCTTTTGTTTGTGACCCCGCACAGGGCAAGGTTTAACTCTTTGCTCCATGCCTTCAGGTCAAATTTGATGCACCCTCCAGACTCTACGGAGAGCCTCGCCATCTCTTTGGCGTAGGAGGGGTTCATTGTACCGTTTGTCTCCCAGCATATACGCAATATTTCTGCCTTCTTTTTTTCTAGCGCTAGCCTTGATGCCTTTATTGCGTGGGGTAATTGGGGTGTGGGGTCACCTCCAAAATAGCATATGCAGGAGGTCCGCTCATCCACAGCATCGGCTAGCGTTGAGGCACTAATACCCCCATCCCTTAAGGCACGTTCCCTGTAGTGCCAGTTCTGGCAGAATAGACAGTTGAAGCTACAGGCATGGTAAAATACCGCCAGGCTCTCATATCCGTATTCAGGGCCTTTGGTGTGGCAATACATTGGGTATCCTGTGCCAGTTCCGCCCGGACAGACCCAATCGGCTACGCAGTTGGTGGGGAGGGCATCGTGGTACCAGGACTGGTATCCCTTCCTGGCTGTGCCTCCCACTAACCTTCCCGCCTTGTTCTCACGCACCCCGCAGTATCCCCTTCCACCCTCAGGGATTTGGCATTCGTTCACACATATCTTGCACTGGACACCTCCTGCCGCACGGGGTACCTCGCCGGGCAACCCGAAGCGTTCCCTACTTCTGCTGTGTATTTCATGTATGTGGGGCCAAACCTCTTTAAACCTGTTCCTGATGCAATTTACACAGGCGCCTATATTCTCAGACACCAGTACTTCTTCGTTGCCGCAACAATCACAGTGCATCCAGTACTCCCTCCTACACAAACCTCACACGGCTGTCACTCCAATCGTCTTCTATTTTAACAGAACCTAGCCTTATAAATCTAACGCCCCTTAATGCCTCTAGCGGTGTTAGCAGCCGAATTCTACCCTTCTTTAAATCTATATCCTCAACGATACCCAGGGCCGTAGAGAAATTCTCGTCATCGTTAAGGCCTACCAGCAGCCTCTTAAAGGCGTCACGTTCTCCCTTTTGTATTGCCCTGTAATGGGGGTTAACAAGGCATATGTTTTTGAGTGATGATGATTTAGCCGATGCATTCCTAAAATAATCCTCGTATCTCTGTTGTCGGTACGCACGCCGCTGCTCGTACGACCTGACCTTCGTTTGCTCGAATACTGGAAGGCGGTATAGCTTGCGGCCGCCCCTGCGTTCTTGTGGGAGGAGGATGTCCTCTAGTTCATGCGCTCTCTGGAGTGCCACAATACACCTTGCGTCGGTAAGTTCGATCTTATGAAATTTTAGCTCCCAGGCGGCCCCACCGGACACAAGCCCGGTGGTATCTACTATCACAACCTGCGCGCCATCCTGAAACGACCTGTCCACCAGTTTCTTTACACCAACCATCGTCTGCAGGAGGTGACCAACGGGTGAGGTTGAACCTACGAAGTACATGGAATGTATGGGGATGTCTATCAGTGATTTTGGGACGGATTCCAGTATAGCCATGCTTATAGTGGCCGGAGGTCCGAATGCGCATTGACCCATGTCGGCAGAGATAAAAGAGACCCTGTTGCCTCTCTTATAGAATTCCTTGGCAAGATAATTGGCTAGCGTGGTCTTGCCTGTATTAGAGGCACCCACGACCATTACCACGCCCTTTACTTGATGGATATCCTCTGCCAGTTCCTTCCAGTACGATGGTATCTTTATAGACGGCATAGTTTATCCCTTGGTAGTAGTCATATCCTTGAATCTGTTGGCATCTTCTGAGAAAACGTATCTGGTCTTTGCCACGGGGAATCCACAACAACCTGTTTTTATATGATCTTCCATGTCGGGAACAAATACAAGATGCGAATATGCCGCATATGGGTTAAAATAAGGCGTAAGCTTCATAAATTCAAGGTAAATAGATTTTCATTTGACTTAAGAGAGAGATGTGATATTTTTGCCTGTGGGGAATGGAAATGTACAAATTAGCGGCAATTTTAGGCTTGTTCCTAGTGCTATCCTCTGGTGGTTGCATTCAGGGGCCCGAGGAAGAAATGGGCACCGACTTTAGAAGGGAGACCGTGGATTGGCCTTCTGCCAGAACAGCTCCACAGGAGGAACCAGGGCCAAGGCCGACCTTGGAACAGCGGTAGTATCTAATACATTTTCATCCCTGACACATCTCGTAAATGGATGCAATGACCGCGCCTGAGCCAAAAGAGGCAGGTTCCCACCCGGGTTATACCCACCGAAATATTTCTTATAGGGCAAGTTTTTCTCTCCAAGGTGGGGAGAGATAACCAGAAATAAACATACAATGTCCTTGCCGAACGGAAAGACCTGGTACCCTTTAATTGTAGCGGTAATACTCATAGGCGCCCATGCCACCATTGCGCAGGTGCTGCTGGTGAGGGAGCTGCTGGTGGTGTTTTATGGCAACGAGCTCTGTCTTGGCGTAATCTTCGGTGCCTGGCTGCTAGGGGTTGCCGTCGGCGCCGGGGTCGGCGGCAAAATGATAGGGAGGGTCAAGAACCGGTTTGTGGTATTCCTCTTCCTTCTACTTGCACTGTGTCTGCTTTTGCCGATGCAGGTGTCAATTATACGGTTACTCAGATACTTGATTGACGTCCCATATGGGCAACATATCTCCATCTTGTCCCTTTTGTGGTCCTCGCCGCTCATAATCATGCCATTTAGTTTTGTTATAGGGTTTATCTTTCCATTTTCTGCATCTGTCTTTCGTGGGTTTACACGTGGTGGTGCTACAGATATAGGCACGGTCTATATACTTGAGTCGATAGGAAGCCTCATAGGTGGGTCATTGTTTACCTTTGTGCTGGCCCCTAGGGTTTCCTCATACGAGACTATGGCGATACTCATCTCTATAGTCCTTGTAAACCTGCTTGTGCTCACTTACCTAATCTGGAAGGCATCTTCCAGGAAGGTCCTGCTGGGGGCATCTATCTCGCTCCTGATTGTCTCACTGTGGTTTTTAACTTCTGGTGGTGTCAAACGGGTGGAGTCGTTCTTCGTTGAGAAAAGGTG
>JBHICS010000186.1:0-3570 GCA_046759685.1 Candidatus Brocadiales bacterium
GAGTTGTTCCATAATCGTTCTTATGGCTTGAGTCATCTTCATTTCAGAACACCTTTGGGGATAAATAGAACTACTGGGACCTTCTCTTTGGAAATTACCCGGTGAGACCATCTCACGGCCTTCTCCGCATTACTATGTGTGAGCCTCTTGTAAGGCAGGTTAACAGAGTTCAGAAGCTTGGTTGAGGCCCTACCCATCACCTCGTGTTCTGGGGCATCATGACCCTTGTACCCCCGCCAGGTCACTATAAGTAGGCACGGAATCCTGTAAATGAGGTTTAGAGAGGTCAGGGCGTTTAAGCACTGGCCCAGCCCCGAATTTTGCATAAGTACGCAAGGAATCTTTCCACCTAAATATGCCCCAGCGGCAAGGCCTACAGCGACATCCTCCCTTACTGCAGGGATGTATGAAACATCAGGGTCTTTCTCAAGGAAGAGTATTACGTCACTAATGAGGGAACAGGGCACTCCCGCAAAAAAGTCATAACCCGCCCCTTTCAAAATCTTTGCGAATTCCTCAGAATGCAACACCTAGCACTCCTCTAGCAGGCGGCATTGTTATTAGATTTCTTATATTGCCTATATATACTCTCCCGAATGGTGTTCTCTAGCTCATGGCAGAACGCCAATTCGTCATCCGCCCTTTGGTAATCATTTATGTCCATATACCTCATAAAATCCCTGATACCCTGGTCAACCACCTCGTAAGGTATATTTGGCTTGCCACCCTCACCAACCCGGATAATTATTGCCTTTATCATTGCTTCGGGCTTTAGCTTCCTATTCCACACCGGAGAGCTGGCTATCTCTTTTCTGAATGCGTTTATGCTTGCGGGCTTATAGAATTCTGAGCGAAACCTCATGTAGTCTATGTCCGTCCAAAATTCCCACTGGGCCGAGCAATATGAGCTTTCAGGAAGAAAGACTTGAACAGGGTTGTTCCAAAGGTCGAAGTATATATGACTCAACAGGCTAACTGCGGCACTCATCTTGTCGGTGCCTATGTTCTGGACGCCTTTATCACCCACTATACTTACAGCAGCATCAGCATGTTTGATGAAAATTGGGGTCTCTTCAGTTATCCTTTTGTAGGCATATATTTTGTTCTCTATCTTGTGCCTATCGTCATAACCCTTTGACTGCATTGATTCTATCTGCTGTCTTAAGTCTTGTATCTCACCTTCTACCCTCTTGTTGAGTGCCGGAAAATCCCTGTCCTTAACCTCTTTGCATGCAAATAACTCCATGGCAACGTCAAGAAATTCTGGCTGATTGGCCAAGATATGTGCATAAACCCTGTGGAAGTGCGGAGGTTCCTTGTCTATTACAGGAATTACAGAATATATGGCGGATCCCTTATCAAGACCGCAGCTCTCAAGTAACTTTGCGGCTAGTACTACGTGAGTTCCCCAGTCCACGGCATTCCTTTCTTTATCAAAGAAATCTGTTTCTTGACAATCAGGACATATATGGTTAAATATGTCGCATCATGGCTTTGCTCATGATGTTATAGAGGAGGTGTTGTTCTCTCCCCAAATTCCTTCTGGTTTCAATATTATTATGTATATTTACGGGGGTTAGAATTGTCAATAGAATTCTCCACTGCATCTGCATAATATGAGTGCCTCATTATGATTATCTCCATTCTTAAGCTCCTTGTGGTATCGATAGTTTCTACCTCTATACTGTATTACTTCTTTTCCCTTTACTGCACCATACGCTTCTTTAGACAAAAGCCGTCAGGTGGCAACTACCAGCCGCCGGTAACCGTGCTAAAACCCTTAAATGGGTTAGAGGATGGAATCTACGAAAATCTTCTCAGCCATCTGAATCAAGACTATCCGAGCTACCAGATAATATTTGGTGTAAATAACGCCAACGATCCGGTAATACCTGTTGTGGAAAGGCTTAGAAAAGAATTCCCAGAGAAAAGTCTTGATCTCGTAGTTTCAGGAAAGACGATAGGCTCTAACCTAAAGGTCAGCAACCTAAACAACATGTACCCCATGGCAAGACACGATGTTATTGTTATAAACGACAGTGATACCCGAGTGGGAACAGATTATTTAAGGAGGGTCGTTTCTGAACTTAAAGACTCTAGTGTGGGCGGGTCAACCTGCGTCTATAAGGTCAGAAACTCCTTAGGTTTTGCCTCTGCAATCGGAGCCTTCTTTGTTAATAACGATTTCATGCCCTCCGCACTTGTAGCCCATACCCTTGGAATGAACTTCGGTTATGGGGCTACCGTCGCTATAAAGAAAAAGGTGCTAGAAGAGATAGGAGGGTTTCCTTCCCTGGCAGATTATATTGCAGAAGACTACCAGATGGGGCAACGGTTAGTTGATTCAGGCTATAAGTTGCATTTTTCAAACTATGTTGTGCTGACTGCGCTGCAAAGGCGTGGGTTTTGGGACCAGGTTATGCATCTCTTGAGATGGACCAGCACAATCAGGGTATGCCGCCCCAAGGGCTATTTCTTCAGGATCTTTACCATGGGTACTCCCTTTGCCATATTATTCTTGATAATAAGCAATTTCTCGGCCTTTTCAGCGGCCCTGTTTTTATCACACTTCTTTGCCAGGTACTTTACCGCTTTGGTCATCAGCAACAAATACCTTGGAGAGAAAATGGGTCTTAGCTACCTCTTCCTTCAGCCTCTGTTGGATTTGGTTATCTTTACCATCTGGTGTTGGGGGCTCTTTGTGCACAGAGTTACCTGGAGGGGTAATGCCTTTCGCCTCCATGAGGGGGGGAGGGTAACGAGGGAGTAATAGCAGCCGTTAAATATTGGCTGTGTCTTTGCTATTTAGCTCTTTTCGCTAAGTACGTTGTAATTCGCAAGACGTATAGAATTGGCACGCAACAATTCACTTATGCCCCTGCTTGTTAAGGCGTTAAGCTCTTCTTCCGGATGGTAATCAGGCATCCACCTGGAGTACTCAGTACACGGCATAATACAAGGGTGGAAATACACCTCATTTGTCCCCTGCGACATATTTCTTATAAGGGAGGCAACAAATCCCGCATTCATATTCCCACTCTGAAGAAGTCCATACACCCTATCGGTGAAGCGAAACCCGCTACCCCTCAATGCACCTATGCAGCGCCTTGAGAGTATGGTAAAAGTGATATGATGAAAGAGCTTAGAGATAATCCTGCTACTGTCACACCTCAGTGTGCAAAAGAGGCCATCTCTTGGAAGTCTGAAATTCTTTGCCTCTAGTCCCTTGGCAAGCTCCAGGATTATTTCAAATACCCTGGGGTGGACGTGCAGGTTTAGATGGCCGTTAATGAAATCGAGCCTGAGGCCCGTGGACAGGAACCTTTCCATCTGTGCCTTAAGCTCGTCCCGAATCTCTCTAACGGCGGTCGGGCTGAGGAAGTACTTTAGTCCTGCAAGTACCGGGTTGTTGGTGAAATTATTGTCTCTATCGACCAGGCTGGGAATTCTTTTGTGAGGGAGTACGGATTTTCCTTGGACCAGCACCGTGTGAAGACCCACGCTCAGTCCAGGGTTTGCCTTCGCCAGCTCTACGGCGTGTTCAAAGGCCGGCCCACCTACTGTCAGGCT
>JBHICS010000187.1:0-3531 GCA_046759685.1 Candidatus Brocadiales bacterium
AAGACCCATCACATAGAAGTGCTGGTAGACCGCCTGGTAATAAAGGAGGAAGTTAGTGACAGGCTCTACGATTCTATTCAAACCTGCCTTGAGGTGGGAGAGGGCATGATGCTGCTATCTCAGGAGAAAAGACGTGAGTGGTATGACACACTCTTCAGCCAGCGCTATGCCTGTAAGCAGTGCGGGATAGGCCTCGAAGAGTTGGCGCCTAGGCTCTTCTCTTTTAATAGCCCATACGGCGCCTGCCCCGACTGCGAGGGACTCGGCTCAAAGAAGGAATTCGACCCTGAGCTAATAGTGCCTGATAAAAGTCTTAGCCTAAGACAGGGGGCCATTCAGGCCTGGGAAGATTGGGGCACTAGAATTGACCGACATTACACAAGCCTTTTGAACGATTTCTCCAAAAAATTCTCCGCACCACTTGACACCCCGTTTAAGAAGCTGCGCAAGGGGATAAGAGAGGTCCTTCTCTATGGTACAAACGGGACAACAAGGAAAGACTTTGACGGCGTCCTGCCCATCCTCAAGAAACTCTACGATAAAACGGAGGGTAGAAGGATAAAGAAGCGGCTCCAGTCGTACATGTCGGAGCACCCCTGCGCATGCTGCAAGGGCGCAAGGCTTAGACCTGAGGCACGGGCCGTGAAAATAGGTGGAAAGACAGTCAATGAGCTGACGTCCATGCATACAGAAAAGGCCCTGAACTTTTTCCGAGGCCTATCCTTCACCGGAGAGAAGGAGCTAATCGCCAGGGAAATACTGAAGGAGGTAATCGGTCGGCTACAGTTTATGATAGATTTGGGGCTGGGATATCTAACCCTGGACCGTACCAGCACTACCCTCTCAGGAGGAGAGGCCCAGAGGTTAAGGCTTGCCTCCCAGGTCGGTTCGGGACTTGTTGGGGTGTGCTATGTGCTGGATGAGCCCACCATAGGTCTTCACGCAAGGGACGGTGCGAGACTTATCAAAACACTCAAATCGCTTCGGGACATGGGAAATACAGTAATCGTGGTGGAGCACGACGAAGACACAATAAGAAACGCAGATGACATAATAGACCTGGGGCCGGGTGCGGGGGACAGGGGCGGAAAAATAGTATCTCACGGAACGCTGACGGACATCCTGGAGCGGAACGGTTCACTTACGGCAAGTTATCTTAGACATGAATTAAAGATACATCTCCCCCCCAGGCGCAGGAAGGTGGTGCCAAAGAATAACCTCGTAATAAAGGGCGCAAGGGAAAATAACCTAAAGTCGATAGACATAGAGTTTCCCCAGGGGGTTTTTTGCTGTGTCACCGGGGTCTCCGGTTCGGGCAAGAGCACCCTTGTCGACCAGATACTGCACAGGGCGCTGAGCAGGGCAATCTACAGGAGCAACCTTAAGCCAGGCGCTCACGACCGCATCATCGGGATCGAAAAGATAGATAAGGTAATCGAGATAGACCAGTCACCCATTGGCCGTACACCACGCTCAAACCCCGCCACCTACACCAATGTCTTTACCCATATAAGACAGGTCTTCGCCCAAACCAAGGAGGCAAGACTGAGAGGCTACGGTCCCGGCCGTTTTAGTTTCAACGTCAAGGGCGGAAGGTGCCAGGGTTGTGATGGACAGGGCACAAAGAAATTGGAGATGCACTTCTTGCCCGATACCTACGTCACATGTGACCAGTGCAAGGGAAAGAGGTACAACAGGGAAACACTGGAGATAATCTATAAAGATAAAACCATCGCCGATGTGCTGGATATGCGAGTAGATGTCGCCCACCAGTTCTTCAGAAATATCCTGAATATAGAACGCATCCTCAGGACACTAAGGGATGTGGGCCTGGGGTACATGACCCTGGGCCAGCCCTCTAACACCCTCTCAGGGGGAGAGGCCCAGAGGGTGAAGCTATCCACCGAACTAGCCAAATATCCAACGGGAAGGACCCTCTACATACTTGACGAGCCCACCGTAGGCCTCCACTTCGCCGACATAGAGAATTTGTTAAAGATATTAAACCGTCTGGTCGACATGGGTAATACTGTGATAGTGATAGAACACCACCTGGACGTGATAAAACAAGCTGACTACGTAATAGACCTTGGCCCGGAGGGAGGAGATGCAGGCGGAGAGCTGGTGGCCGTAGGCACACCCGAACAGGTGGCAAAGATTAAAAGGTCACACACCGGCCGCGCCCTGAAGAAATACCTTGCATAGAGATGCGGGCCTAGCTACATACAATATATTTAAGTAAGAAAGTATCGGGGGTTATCCAATAACAAAAGGAGGCCAAGATGGACTTCGACCTGAGCCAGAGCTTACGAGCCGTCTCCACACAGATTATAGAAGGTTGCAGGCAAATATACGCACGGGTTGACTACAGGGTAGCCAGGGGGGAGCTTCGGGATTATATAACAAAAGAATTCCTCAGAAAATATACGCCAGAAGTCTACGGTATCAAAAGGGGTTTTATAATAACCTCTGATGGTAACTCGAGTTATGAGCAGGATATCATCATCTACGATAAGACGAAGACCCCGATATTATCGCAACAGGGCAACTCCCAGGTTATACCGGTTGAAGGTGTGTACATTACCACTGAGGTGCGCTCTACACTAACGTTTGAGGACCTGGAAAGAAGTATAGAAGACATCGAAAAGATTAAGAAATTGAAAAAATCCGCCTATCTGAAACCCCCGACGCCCGTCTACCGGATACGGGAGTTCAGGGAGTTGAAGGACTATTTTAACATTGTATCTTATGTCCTTGCCTATGACTCACCACATACTCTTCAGGAATTAACCGAGAAGTTGATGGAACTTAACCAGAGCCGAGAGGTACTAACACAACACCAGATAGACAGCATCTTTATACTTAAAAAGGGGATAGTCTTTAATTACAGAGAGGTAGAGGTTGGCGGCAAGATGCAATTCATGGTTTTGGAAGACACCCATCGGGCTTATGTAGATACGGAAGATGCCTTACAACTATTTTACCTCGCCATTATGAGCCGCTTGGGCAGGGTCTGGATGCACGGGATAGATCTACGGGAATACATAAATATACCGCTTGAACCCCATGTGCTGAAGTATCTGAAGGAAGACGCCGGATAAAAACATTAATAGATAAATATGGTGCGTCAAGACGCACCCTACAATACTATAAGCTTTACTATTCTTTGGCCTTAAAGAAGAGCCAGTTCTTTTCACCGGGTATCTTGCCACCACGAATCTTTAGGAGAAAGTAGGTGCCTTGTAGCCTTTTGCCGTCAAGGGTAAACTTTAACTCTCTATCCTTCTTATCCTCAATAAGCTTGAAAGCGCCAGCGTCCCATATCTCGACTGTTCCGGCCCCGTAATGGCCCTCTGGAATAACGCCCTCAAAATCTATGTAATCTACAGGGTGGTCTTCTGTCTGGACGGCCAGGCGCTTGATGCCTGACTTTTCAGGTGGGCCCTTGGGGACTGCCCAGCTCCTGAGTACTCCCCCCATCTCCAGCCTCAGGTCCCAGTGTAGTCGCCTTGCGTGGTGTTTATGTATAAC
>JBHICS010000188.1:0-3517 GCA_046759685.1 Candidatus Brocadiales bacterium
ATTGTTTCAGACAAAGAGGGCAAGCCTATCTTCGACCCTAAAAAGTGCATCTACTGTGGCGACTGTATCCGTGCCTGTCCTACAGACTCCTGGAAGGCAAACAGAAGGGGCTGGATTGTTCGGGTAGGTGGAAAGCACGGCAGACATCCTATGCTGGCTAAGGAAGTATTTGAATTCTTACCAGACGAAAAAGTTCATCACTTCATCGAAAAGACCCTCGAGTGGTATAAAAGAAACGGTAAGCGTAGGGAAAGGATTGGCGTGACCATTGAGAGGGTAGGCCTGAAAAAGTTCAAAAAAGAGGTGATAGAACCTTTTCAGGAGGCTTAGGCCCTTCTATTGTTCCCCCCTTTGCTCTGCACCTTTTTAGTGCCTTACTAAGGTAGCGGGGATGAAAAAAAGCGGTAAAAAGCTGACTATATTTGCCCATAGTGGCACCTACGACAAGTTGTACCAGGTAGTAACAATCGCTATTACTGCTGCTTCAATGGGTAGGGAAGTGTCCATATTCCTCTTCTTTTGGGCGCTGAAGAAATTCGTGGAAAATGACCTCAAGACCATGGATTTTCCCCATGAATATGGCGAGGAAGGGGCGGCGCTCGGCGAGAGAATGAAGGCATTAAATCCGGTATCCCTCCAAGATATGTTGAATGAGGTAAAGAAACTGGATAAAATTAAGATCTACGCGTGCAGCGCTAACATTAAGTATATGGGCCTGACTGATGATAAGGTAAAGGGAAAGGTGGACGATGTGGTCGGGCTCCCGGCTATATTGCAGATGGCCGAGGATTCTGACGTCCAGCTATTTATCTGAGCTGTGGAGGGGTTAAAGCAGGTAAAACAATGGGAGAGCAGGACACAAAGACCTATATGAGCGCACCAGTATTAGAGGAATCCATCCTTCAGCGTGTAGGAAATACTCCCATTATAAGATTGAACAAGATAGGCCGCTTGTGTGAAGGGGTGAGTCTATACGCAAAGGCTGAATGGTTCAACCCTGGCGGGTCTGTTAAGGACCGCCCGGCCCTCAGGATAATTGAGGATGGAGAGAAATCAGGACGCCTAAAAAGTGGTAAGACCATAATAGACTCTACATCAGGAAACACCGGTATTGCCTACGCGATGATTGGAGCGATAAAGGGTTATCCTGTTAGCCTCGTCATGCCATCCAATATAAGCGAGGAGCGAAAGGCCATTGTAAACGCTTACGGGGCAAATATAATATTTACAGACCCCCTAAAGGGTTCTGACGGTGCCATTATCGAAGTGAAAAAGATTGTGGACGAAAATCCCGAGAAATATTTCTTTGCAGACCAATATAACAACCCATCCAACTGCCAGGCACATTATGACACGACAGGGGTAGAGGTCTGGGAGCAGACAGAGGGGGAGATTACCCATTTTGTTGCTGGTCTGGGTACTACAGGCACACTCATGGGCACTGGTAAACGTTTGAAGGAGTTCAACCCAGATATTGAAATAGTTGCCGTTGAGCCATCCACGTCAATCCACGGCCTGGAGGGTCTTAAGCACATGGATACCGCAATCGTTCCTGGAATATATGACCCTAAGTTCCCTGACCGCAAGATTGTCGTTGATACAGAGGACGCCTACAAGATGGTTAAGGAGTTGGGAGAGAAAGAGGGATTGTTGGTGGGCTATTCTGCAGGTGCAGCCATGAAGGCAGCCCTGGAAGTGGCAAAGGATTCGAAGAGAGGGGTAGTGGTCGTTGTCTTTCCTGATAGTGGGAAAAATTATCTGAGCACAAGTTTCTGGAGATATTATTAGTAAGGTCAAAAAGCAATTGTTGCGACTGGGCAAAAGTCTGTTAGATGAGATAAAGGGTCTTGCAAAAAAAAGCTACCCTTACGAGTGCGGAGGTTTTATTGCCGGCAAATCAGGTTCTTGCAAGGAGGTTACAGCAATATATCCCCTTGAGAACCAGAATAAGAGTACACCAAAGGTGCGTTTTGAGATAGATGCCAAGGAATTTCAAAGGGTTGAGGATGAGGCCACTAGAAATGGCCTGGAACTATTGGTGTTTTATCACTCCCATCCTGACCACCCGGCCCTGCCATCGGCCTTCGATACCGAGCGGGCGGCAGGGCTCGCACCTTTCTGGCCGGAGTTGTCCTATCTAATCGTATCTATTGTGAACGCCGAGGATTTTGAGTTCAACTCCTGGGTGTTCGACGGCAACAGTACTATCTTTAAAAGAGAAGAAATGGTGGTGGCTTAGATGTTATACAATCAGCTTCACATGGCCATGTATCCAGCCCGTACATCTAATAAAAGAAAATGAGTGGTATCTACTATGGTAGAAGAAAAACCTAACGACACAATAGACCTTAGAGGCGTGCTCTGCCCCATGAACTTTGTCAAGACGAAGTTGAAGCTTGAAGAGATGGAGAGTGGAGAGATACTTGAAATCTTTCTAGACGACGGAGAGCCCATGCGCAGTGTCCCTAGGAGCGTAAAAGAGGAGGGGCACAAGATAATCAAGGTTGACAGCCTGGGCAATGAATACCGGATACTCATAAAAAAAGGCCACCTTTAGATAGGTATCATGCCTTTGTCTTTATTCCGAGGCGCTCTTTAAAGAACTCCGCCAAGGCACCAATGGTTATAGGCAGGAGGGCAAACTGCAGCCTTGGGCTGAAGAGCTCCATAAATATCTCTCTGTACGGTGCGTCTCCAGTTACCAACTTCCAGAGCCCCTCGTTTATCTGTTTTGCAACCCACCGCTCTTGGTGTATCTTGGCGTATCCCGCCCTTTCAGACAAATGATGCTCACGGCACACAAAGAGGTCAAAGAGCTTAAACATAGCCTTGGCGTAAAGGTTGTCCCTGACAAATATGTGGCGTGCTGGTTCATAGTAGCCCCTCTTGAAGGCCTCTTTTGACACCCCCTGCCGGAAGGCCGTATTGGCAGCAAGTTGTGCCACCACAAAGGCAGACTCAATACCGTTTTTGTAAGACCTGGATACTCCTGCATCACCAATTATAACCAGCCTGTCGGAGTAGGGCTGTGCCGGAGTACTGACAGAGATTTTTGGAAAGCATATACAACTAGAATCTCTTAGCACATCCTCCCCCTTAGGCAACACCTTAAGTACTGCTGGATGATTTAGGAACTGCTTCACCTGCGGGGTACTTATGTCCCTTTTTCCTACAATAGCTATTGTAAGATAGTCGCCTCTTGGGGTAAAGGAAGCGAACTCTATTTCCTTCATACCCAGGGCAAAGACGTAGATGTTGTTACCATACTCTTTGACCATAAATTCTTTACCCATATGGGCCTCTAGAATACAGGTACGAATGGTGCGAGGTGGAACGTAACCAAAATACATCTTCTCAAATAACTCCATAGTGGGTGTGTTAATCCCAAATGCGCCCACAATCAAATCTGCGCGTAGTTCTCTTGCATCATGGCCATAAATTACGGTGGCCTTGTCCTCAAGTCTTTGGGGTAGTATAACGTCTTTGACCTCTTCATGGATTAAATTTGCGCCACGCT
>JBHICS010000189.1:0-3513 GCA_046759685.1 Candidatus Brocadiales bacterium
GAATGACATTATGAACCTTTTACAGAGCTCCCATAATATTCTCCCGACGTCTCATGTGGCCTAGGACTGCAATCTAAGGGCCTTCTCCCCGGAAAACCTACTCCTAGCATAGCTTACGAGCTGTCTAAAGTTTAGGCATACGTGCACAAAGGCAAGAAAGAGGGTTGTGTAGGCACCGTACTTGTGCACCCAGAATTGATGCAGGTCTAGCCTGTGTGCTATCAGACCAGTGGTTCCCGTAAAGGAAACGGCTAATAATAGAAAGACGCTTACCAGGAAACTTATATCCTTCTTGTTCATTTCTTCCCCACCGCATGCATGTAGATGGCCGCTTCTGCCTTGCCATCTACGCCCAGGAAATTGTTAAGGCTCTCATCATAAAAGGCTCCAACAGCCACCGAACCCAGTCCGAGTGAGATGCTCTGCAGGTAGATATTCTGGCTTATGTGCCCGGCTTCTATGTATGCATACCTGTAGCCCCGCTCGTCATACTTCCACGTGATTCGATCAAATATACCAGTTAGTACGAAGGTGACGTTCGCCTTACCGGTCATCTCCTGATGAAGGGCACAGTTAATTATCTTTCTCCTAAAGTCTCCTATCTTCAACAACTCCAGACTATGCTCAAGGATGTTATAGTGGTAAAGGCCCCTTTCAAGACCTCTTACGTTATTGACCACAACATAGAGCTCAAGCGGGTAAAGCGCCCCAGCAGAGGGGGCGGCACGAAGGGTGTCCAGTCCCTCCTAAGGGGTGGTAATCCCACCTGCCGCATATACGAGTTGAGCAAGCTCTTCAATGGTCATCTCCTTACCGGAATAATCCCTCACAGAGCGTCTCTGTCGAATGGCATCCTCTACCGACTTTCCCTTGAACGCAGGCATCGGTAGCCTGACCCGCTTCTTGTCCAGGTATGCCTTATAGAGGGGAGGTTGGCTCCGCCACCTGAACACTGAACCGACTATATCCTTAAGGCCAAGGGCCGTCTCCTGGTGGAACCTCTGCCCTATACCTTCGGCGTAAGCCTTTTTTAATCCACCGGGACTGGATATAAATAACAAAACCACAAAGGCAATCAAAAAATTACGGTACATACCTTTTTTTCTCCATTACAGAATTTCAGTTAATGAATGAGCAAAATAGCAAAGGAACTCGCAAAACTATCGGCTTTTTTGGGATTCGTAGAGTTTTTTGACGTATTCCAGGTTATCTATCTCTCCTGCCTTTTTATCGTCCCTAATGCGCTTTATTCTGGCAAAACGGAGGGCATAGCCGCTCTCATGCCTCTGGCTCTTCTGGATGCCCTGAAAGGCCACTTCAATCACTACCGTAGGCTCAACCGTACGCAAGCTACCAAGGTCTTTAAACGTATGTTTAAGGAAAAATTCTGTAAGGTACTTTATCTCCTCATCTTTTAACCCTGAATAGGCCTTGCCGATATTTACCAATCGTTCGCCGTCTCTGACGGCGAAGGTATAGTCAGACAATAACCCCTTCCGCTTTCCGTGCCCATACTCTGCAGCAGTAATCACCACATCCAGTGTGGCAAAGGCCTTTTTCAATTTCAGCCAGCTCATTCCTCGCTTGCCGGGTATGTACTCAGAGTTGGGGTCCTTCAGCATAAGCCCCTCATTCTTTCGACCTATAGCGTCATTAAAAAGCCTGTCCACATCCTCGGGTGCATGTGCAACTGCATGAAATGATGGCCTGAGGACGCCGCTTAATCCCAGTCGCTCAAGTAACCCTCTTCTCTCCCTCAGCGAGCTCTCCGTAAGGTTATCTCCATTGAGGTAAAGGATGTCAAAGGCAATGAAGACTACTGGCACCTCAGCTACGAGAACCTTTGCAACTGCCTTCCTGCCGAGTCTTGTCTGGAGTACAGTAAAGGGCATTACCTCGCCACCCTTGAAGCCAATTATCTCACCATCTATGATGAAATCAGCCCCAATAGACCTAGCTGGGGGTATAAGCTCAGGAAATCTCTCAGTAATGTCATCCAGGGTCCTTGAAAAAATCCTTATGTCGGTACCTTCTTTGTGTATCTGGGCACGGATACCATCGTACTTATCTTCCACGTAAACTTCTGCTGGTATCGCCTGGAAGACTTCTTTTGAGGTTTCAACGGGGCTGGCCAGCATGAACTTAAGCGGGCGGAGGGGGCGCATCTTTACTTCATTGAGACGGTGGTGCCTGGCCAGAAATGCAACCTCGCCTACGTCCCCGCATAACATATTGGCAAGGGAGATTTCTTTCAAACGATAGCCAAAGGCCCTTGCAATGGACTCCTCCACAAGACTCTCTTTTAGCCCTATGCGCATCTCAGATTCTATGATGCGAGCTATATACTTCGCTTCTACTGGTGATGCCTTCCTGAGGAGTTCTTCCAGGGCCTCCGCCTTGCCCTTGGCTCCTTGAATCCCTGCAATCGTCTCAAAGGCGTTTTTTACATCTCTAAGGGTTAGGCCGGCTGGGGAGGTTTTGTCTTGAAGTAGCTCAAGGGCCGTATCGCCACTATCGCCTGCCTTGAGATACGTTTGCCAGTAAGAATCTTCGTCTATTGATGCGAGCTTAAGAACAACGTCTCTTATTGCCCCATAGCCCAGGCCAAGTACTCTTGGGTCTCTAAGTGGGAAGGGCCTGCCCGTAAAGAAAACGGCAGCAAGCTTGAGAGACTCGTCATCAAGACCAGAGAGGTATTGGGCCAGTGTAGCCGTCTTTTTCAGCTTCTTTGTGGTCTGACCGATTGCCTCGCAAGTGGCGCAAAATCTTTCCACAAGGTTTACCCACTAACCTTCTTTGTTATATGTAAGCTCAAAGGTGTTGCCGTCGGGGTCCTTGAAATAGATAGAAAGGGCAGAGCCGTGGTCAACCGGGCCTTCCGACTTAACGCCCTTACTATTCAGAAAGGTCTGTGCATCTTCAAACTCTTTCTTGCCTACTGTGAAGGCCACATGCTGTACGTCAATGTTGTCCCATCCGCCCGGCTCCCTTGCCTTTCTGGCGTCTTTTACCTGGAACAGGGCCAGTTCCACTTCCCCTGACTTCATAAACACATGGCCATCTAGTGGTCCAAGTGCCTTAAAGCCCAATACATCACGGTAGAACTCCTCCGACCGCCTCAAGTCCCTTACCGTAAGGGCAACGTGGTCTACTTTAGTAACCGTAATCATATTTGCATACCTCCTACTCATATTTTAATTTATTTTGTTTTGGTAATGTATTGTGCAGTTGCCCAAACCTAGTTGGTCTGCCTCCGCTTCTTCAATCCGTGGCTGGTGATGAATTTCTTCAGGATTTCCCTGAGGCTGGGGCGGCCGAGTTCTTTAAGCTCGTAGTCCACGCGTATGATGGGTTTGTTACACTCGATGATGCGTGAGAGGTCGGTTGGCGTGGCGGAGATGACCGCATCGCACAGCACACAGTTTATGGCCCCGCGCAGCTCTTCGAGCTGTCTCTGTCCGTAGCCCATGGCGGGCAGGATCTTGCCCAGGTGCGGGTATTGCCTGAAGACCC
>JBHICS010000190.1:0-3505 GCA_046759685.1 Candidatus Brocadiales bacterium
AGAGGGTTATTGTGATTGGGCCTGATGAGCTGGCCCAGGGATTGGTGAAGCTTAAGGACATGGAGACGGGCAAGGAAAAGCTTCTTGCTGAAGACAAGGTGGTAGTGTATTCACAGATGGATGCCGTGAACTGGGACTAGCCCGGAGAGGAAGGTACGCAACCCCTGAAAAGTCCAAAATTTTGGAGTCCCTTGATCCGCCTAAGGCGGACCAAGGGAAAACTCCCAGCGACATCCGCCTGAGGCGGACGCTACATTCTGACACGGTTTATTGCGTATGGAATAAAGAAACATGCTCAAACGCACACATACATGCGGGGAACTGCGTAAGGCCGACGTGGGCAAAGAGGTCGCACTAAGCGGATGGGTGTCGAGCCGCCGTGACCACGGGGGTCTGGTATTTATAGACCTGAGAGACCGCTACGGCCTCACACAGGTGGTATTTAATCCCGAGCAGGAGGAGAAGCTGCATAAGGAGTCCCGTGACCTGAGGACCGAGTACGTGCTCGCCGTAAAGGGAAATGTCTCGGAGAGACCGCCCGGCACAATCAACCCAAAGCTCGACACCGGCGAGGTGGAGGTCTACGCCTCTGACCTTGAGATATTAAATAAGGCCGAGACCCCACCCTTTGAGATCGAGGAGGCCGGGAACGTCTCCATGGAGCTCAGGATCAAATACAGGTATCTGGACATGAGGCGTCCAGAGATGCAGCATTACTTTCGGTTCAGGCACAAACTCTGTCAGATAACAAGGCAGTATCTGGACCGTCAGGACTTTCTCGAGATTGAGACCCCCTTTCTCACCAAGAGCACCCCTGAGGGCGCAAGGGATTATCTTGTACCCAGCAGGGTGAGTCCGGGCCACTTCTACGCCCTCCCACAGTCACCACAGCTCTTTAAGCAGATACTGATGATGTCCGGGTTCGACCGCTACTTCCAGATAGTGCGGTGCTTCAGGGACGAGGATCTGAGGGCGCAGCGCCAGCCGGAGTTCACCCAACTAGACCTTGAGATGTCCTTTGTGGAAGAGGCCGATGTGATGGCCGTGATCGAGGGCCTGTTCGCCGAAATTTTCGAGAAGCTGATGGGCAAGAAGATAACCACCCCCTTCCCAAGGCTCTCCTATCAGAAGGCCATCCAGCTGTACGGCTCAGATGCACCAGATTTGCGCTATGACCTTGATATAAAAGAGATTACAGATGTAGCCAGCACCTCCAATTTCAGGACCTTCCGCGATGTGGTGGATAGGGGTGGCATCGTGAGGGGCCTCAACGCGCAGGGCTGTAAGGATTTCACCAGAAAGCAGCTGGACGAGCTCACAGAATTTGTTGGCCAGTTCGGGGCAAAGGGTCTTGCCTGGTTCAGGGTAGAGGACGGCGGTCTAAGCTCGCCAATAGCAAAGTTCTTCTCTGGAGAACAGCAAACCCAGATAAAAGAACACATGGGGGCCAGTGCGGGAGACCTCCTGCTGTTTGTCGCCGACAGGGAGAAGGTGGTGGCACAGTCCCTCTCACAACTGAGGTCACACCTGGCAAAAAGACTTGAGCTGGTGAAGGACGAGCAATATGCATTCACGTGGATAACGGACTTCCCACTGCTCGAATATGACGAGACCCTGGGGCGGAATGTGTCTATCCACCACCCCTTCACCTCACCCAGACCAGAGGACGTGCCGTACCTCGAAGAAAAACCCCTGGAGGTGCGGGCGCGGGCATATGACGTAGTGCTTAACGGCGTAGAGCTGGGCGGTGGGAGCATAAGGATACACGACCCTGAACTACAGAGCCGGATATTCAAACTCCTCAACATAGACGAGGCCTCCGCACAGGAGAGGTTTGGTTTTCTTCTCGAGGCCCTTAAATACGGCGCACCGCCCCACGGCGGCATAGCCCTTGGACTCGACAGGGTAGTAACCCAGCTATTAGGACTTGAGGACATAAGAGAGGTAATAGCCTTCCCAAAGACCCAGCGCGCCACCTGCCTGCTCACCGATGCACCCGCCGACGTAGACACCGAGCAGCTAAAAGAACTCGGCCTCAAGCTCCTATAGAACAACAGACCACAAACTGGATGCCGGGAAAAACGTAGGGACAGACCTTCAGGTTTGTCCCTACGCTGACCTTGGCAACAACACTACAGGGAATACCGAGTAATTATATTCAGGGTTTCCACCAGAGTGTGTATGAACGAAGTAGTCCGGTACTGAACCTTTACGCAACATGGGGATTAGTATGCTTGAACAAATCCAAAAAAGATTTGAGGAACTCCTTGCCGAAGGGCAGGAGTGGATCAGGCGCCCTAAGGCTAGGGACAACTGGGCCCAAGACGAGGCCTATGGCTGGCTTACAGCGGCCGCTAATCTGGTTGAGCTGGTAACCCGTGGACGCGGTTCTTACATGGACCAAGCTCGGGCAATCCTAGGGCACAAATACTTAGAGACTGGAGTCCCAATGCTGTGCATCAAACAAATGGTCGGTCTTTTACAGGCCGTGCAATCGGACTGGAACAAAGGACTCTTGAGGCAAATAGAGTACCTAATATCTGCAGAGAACTTTGACGCTTTTCTTGATCATGCAGAGAAGTACCATAAGGGAGGCAAAGCCAGGGAAGCGGGTGTTCTCGTGAGTGTGGTCTTTGAGGATACAATCCGGAAGCTAGGTAAGAAGCATAGCCTTGACCAATCCAGTAGTATTGAATCTCTGATAGACGGGCTGGTCGATTGTGACGCTGTAACGCCTGTAGCAGGCAGGCGGCTCAAGTCCGTCGCCTCCCTGAGAAACAAAGCCTTGCACGCGAAGTGGGACGAGTTCGATATCCGAGATGTCGGTGAAGCGGTGCGAACCACACGTGAACTGGTTGAGACAGCGCTCTAGCGTAATTGTTTATACCAAGAATTGAGGTGTGTAGATGAAACTGCAGCCAATAATCTTGAAACGTTTCAAAGAACTAGAAGAAAAAATTGAGGAAGTCGAACAAACACGGTATACAGGACATTTGCATGATGGGGTAAGTAGGAACATTTTTGAGGAATGGGCAAATAGTGTACTGAATCTTTTACAACGAGTTTTTAGAGAAGAATCCGTCCATTTTAAAAACTTTACTTTGGTTTATGATAGGTCTGCGGGGTGGTTGGCAGAAGAATTTGATGGATGCAAGGGAATATTTAGGGCTGCTAAGTCAGATTATGAAGGTGGTTATTTATTTAAAATTGAATCCTTGGTTTCGGCGGAAGTAATTGATGATGTATTGGAACAGGCGCAACATTTGTTAGACAACGGATACAAAGACCCCGCATGTGTTATTGCTGGAGTAGCATTAGAAACTACCTTAAAAAAACTCTGTGATAAACATTCTTTGCCTAAAGGTAAGCTAGATAAAATGAATGCCGATTTAGCTAAAGCAGGAATCTATAACGTAGGCATGCTAAAACAAATAACTGCATGGGCAGATAGAAGGAATAACGCTGCACATGGGAATTGGGACACTTACACAAAAGAAGATGCCGG
>JBHICS010000191.1:0-3486 GCA_046759685.1 Candidatus Brocadiales bacterium
AGTTGATGCCGAACAGCAGGAAGAAGCTGTCTACCCCACGGTTTGGGCTGGCTGTACCTGCGTTAGAGATATGTCTGAGGCGGCCCATGAAGCTCAAGGAGGTTTTATCATTCAAAAAGTATTTCACCCCTAAGCCTCCTTGTGGGCTACCATTAAGCCTCGATCCCAGCTCGTTTACGTCGAGTGTAGTGTACAGTGCCCCTGCCCCCGCCGAAAAGAAGGGTACGAACTTCGTTCCTGTCTCGAAGTTGTATGTAAATAGCAGATTGAAACCTGCCTGTGCAGCTATCTCTGGGGTGGCGTTCATCCCGGCCACACCCTCTAGCTCTAGCTCAAATGCCCCAGGTACAGGTCCGTCGAAGTCGGCGAGAATGATGCCCCATTTAGGCATCAGGATAAAGTCAGTGATAAACTCGTCTTCATCTGCAAATCCAAAGCCACCGCTTATACCAGTCTCGCGCATACCTGTCACATAGTGTTTGTCTTTGCCAAGTTGCACCCTTTTCTCTTCAATCTCCACCTGGGCAAGGGTGGAACTGCAGAGGAGGAAGGCTGAGAGTGCAGGTGTAAGGAATAAGTGAAGAAACTTTTTCATGACAGAATTGAGCATGTTTATGAACCACAAAATGGGCCAAGAAATGTAGGGACAGGGCTCGTCTCACGCCTGAGGCGGACTGTCCCTACGCTGGGGGAATTATATTGTCAAAGCGCTTTGTTTGTCAAGATTGTTATCTGTTTATGTAGATATAAGTAACCAGGTGATATTGCCTAGTAGAAATAGGACAGCCCAAACAGGAAGAACTGGGAATCAATACCCAGGTCATCGTGTGTAGAAGGGTCAGAGATGTGTCGCCAGCGGTATTCAACGTTAAACGAGGTCCTGTCCTTGAAAAAGTACTTTACCCCAAGGCCCAGCTGAGCTATGGCGTTAAGACGGGATTTTAGTAGCTTTTTTGCCTCGTCTTCGTCGCTAAGGTTTCCTTGTCCCTGCGCATCTTCAAGGTCTCTGACGTGAGATAGCCCGCCGGTGTTCATGCCCGACCGTATGGCCCCGCCTCCTGCGTGTATAAATGGCACCAACTTTGTGCCGGTCTCAAAATTGTAACCAATCATGATGGTTGCGCCTACTTCATGGGAATACTGGGCAGGTTCTTTGACTACGCTAAAAAAGGGTTCCAGTTCGAATTCCAGGGCGCCCTTGGGCTTATTAAATGTGCCCAGTATCCAACCGTACTTGGGCAAGAGGGTGAAGGTGTATATTTGTGGCTCCTCCAGGGAAAAGCTGCCACCAGCACTGACGCTGAGCTCCCTCATCCCCGGCTCAAAGCCGTCAATTATTCTAAACTCTTCTTCTTCTTGGAAGGGTGAGATGAGGCGTGTATTGCCAGAGTAAAGGGCCATCAAGTGCGTGTCTTCAGCGTGTACAGGGCTTGTAAAGTGGAAAAAGAAGGAGAGGGACGATATACAGAGAAGAAGCGCGAGAAAGACGGGATTAATCATAATTAACAATGCCACCCCAGTTATGTAGGAAAATGTCTCTCCCATTTGTCATTGCGAGTCCGCCTTAAGTGGACGAAGCAATCTCTTGAATACACACGAGATTGCTTTGCGCTACGCTCCTTGCAATGACACAAACAATCAAACGTGCGAGCAAGCTCGCACGCTACATTTTCCAAACGGACAGCCGCAAGGTATCCGTAGCCTTAGGCGAAGGATTACCAAGGGTTGTCCCTACATTTTGCTTAACGTAGCTGCCCCATTTATGGGGCCTTATAGGCTCGATAAATCGAGCAGCTACGAAGTATTTGTAGGAACAGGGTCATGCCGAAGGCAGATTCGCCGCTGGCGAACTTGCCCCTGATTTACTCAGGGGCTTGTCCCTGGTGTCCTTAGCCCGCCTGGGGCGACGGAACACCCTGTCCGAGTCCGCTTAATTCGGCAAAGAATTCACCGCGGAATGTCATTCCGCACTTGATGCGGAATCTATGGATTCCTGCTTTCGCAGGAATGACGCCTGAAGCCTTTCTCAGAGGTCTCAAACCTTTGGACGACATCTTAAAAAACGTGGCTGCTGGGCCTGTTCTGACCCAGCAGCCATTACTCTGACAAACGGCTTGTATTGACGGCCGTAAATGCCGTCCCTACAAATGCGATTACTCCCTACCACTCATAGGTTGTAGCGATTGCGAAAGTTATGTTCTCATCATGGCTGGTGTTGTCATCCCACGCATCGTCATCACCTCGGGCGCTCACGATTGCGTCATAGCGTATCTCCGGCCTTATCCAGAGCTTCTCCCTAAGCAGCAAGTTAACGGTACCAGTAATCTCCATTGCTGATGCGCCATTGGCATGACCGGTAGCCCCGGCCCAGCCGTCATGGTCCCAGAAGTATTCACCCCTGAGGGCAAAACCAAGCCTGTCAGTGTGCTGGTATGTAACGTACTGCGCTATACCAAACGTCTCCGATGTCTTCTGGCGATCGCCATTTTCTGCAGAACCGCTCCAGTTGGCGTTGGCTACGTAGCCCCACTTATCGAATGGTGAGAACGAAACAGTAAAATCGTACCTCTGCCTCCACTCCTCCTCCTGACGGTTCGCCGATTGATCACCGGCGGCGGCTCCGCCGGCCTCAACACCATAAAGGATGTCCAGGTGGAGATTCATATCCTTAAGGAATGACGCAATGTCAGGCGGGTTGTAGTCTAACTGTACACCATGGGTAAAGGTCTCATTGTTGTTGACGAACGTATCAGAGGTGTTCACAAAGTAGTAGTCGGCAGTAAACCTGTCCGTGACAGGGTAGCTGAAGCCCACACCGGTATTGGTGAATGGGATACCCCAGCCGTAGATATAGGAACGGGAGAAGTTGGCGTTCCAGTGTGCCTCCCATACCTCCCAACCTACCCATGTGGCAAACTTACCGAACTTCATGGTAAGCCCCTTACCGATGGGTATATTCCACAGGACGAAACCTTCGGAGAAGGTTTCCTGGTCCTTGGTAGATGATTCGTCATGTACGGGACCAACAAAGGTTATACGCCGGGCGGTGTCACCCCAGTTGAGGGTAATCTTGAAGCCGACGTCGCCGGGGTTCGGTGCCTCCTTGTAGAGCCACATCTCGATATTGTTTACCGTAAAGGAGTTCTCCTGCCTGTCGAACACCTTTGGTGTAATGGCAACACCGTCTCCTGAAATAGGGTCGACACTCTCCCACTGGTAGAAGTTCTCTACGAAACCGCCGAATGTTATGTCCTTGAACTGGTCAAGAAAGCCTCGCAGCGCTGCGACCTCACCGTCGCTAAGGGCCTCTTCAGCGACCTTCCGTTCTTCTAAAAGCGCCCGAAACTCTGTGACCTCTTCGTCTGTCAGCTCAGCAGCTTTCGTCTGCGGGGCCATAAAGAGGAAGGGCGTAAAGGCTAAAATACAGGCACAGGCAATTACCCATCTTCCCAAACGCATACTACCCTCCTTTCTGAGACAGTCTCC
>JBHICS010000192.1:0-3484 GCA_046759685.1 Candidatus Brocadiales bacterium
ATCGAACTTATCAATGAAGCCAGAGATGGAGGAGGTGCTGTTTAAAAGGGGCATTCTGGTGGTGCCTGACTTTGTGGCGAACGCTGGCGGTGTAATATCGTCCTATGCCGAGTACCGGGGATACAATCCGAGGCAGATGTTTAGAACGGTAGGTGCGAAGCTGAAGAAGAACGTGAGCTTAGTGTTGGAGACTTCCAGGCAGAGGGGCCAGAAGCCAAGAGACGTTGCGCTGGACATCGCTAAAGAAATGGTGCAGAGGGCCATGGAGCAAAAGGAACTCGCCGACAGGGACAAACCCATGAGCCGTGTGAGCCATGAATGAAGACGAGAGGTCTGCCCAGGCCTTTTATGAAGACCTGGAAGGTGGCCGGTTGGGACTATTATCCGCAGTGGCCAGGGTGGTCTTTGACCTTAGCGGTTATTTTTATGCCGGCAGTTTCATCAGGAGAGCCCGTCTAAGACCCTCTGAACGTGTACTTGAGGTGGGGTGCGGTACAGCGAGTATATTAATAAGGGCCCATGGTTTTAGAGATTCTACGCGTAGATACTATGGGGTGGACATCAGCCATACTATGCTAGAAAGGGCCACGCACAATATCAAGAGAAAGCACCTGGAGGATTCCATCTCTATTGCAGCCGGTCCTGCCTCGTCCCTGCCCTTTAAGGACGAGAGTTTTAGCGCAGTTCTGTTTGCATATGTGATAAAACACCTTTCTGATGAGACGTTTGTGTCTGCACTCAGAGAGGCCAACCGTGTTTTGGTGCCTGGCGGTAGGTTGGTGATGTGGGAGTTTGTACCTTCATCTATGGGGTGGGCAAACCGTTATGTGTATTCGGTGACCAGGGCCGTGCGACTCCGTAACCAGGAGGAGATAGCAACATTCCTTGAGAAGACATCCTTTTCACGCCCCGAACCTTTCACTATCCTAGCCCCCTGGATGCCTACCAGGACATTTGCCGTGGTTGCAACGAAATGAGACAAAAAAACCTTCATTTAGTTATTATCGTTTTGTCTTTACTTTTCATAACCCCTTTGGTCGGGGCGGAGGAGGCTACAGAGCATTACCAGTTAGGACAGTCCTATTATACGGAAGACCGATTGGAGGAGGCCCTTTCGGAGTTGGAAGAAGCCGTAAGGCTGGAACCTAAGAACGGTGAGTTTTATTTCCTGCTTGGGCAGATACACGCGGCGATGGGCAAACATGAAGAGGAGGTTGAGGCGTATGAGAAGGCCGTAAAGTTTGAAAAGAAACGGGCAGATTTCCACCTTGCCCTAGGTGAGGCGTACTTTCATATAGGCAAATACAAAAAGGCTGTTAAACCCTTCAAGAAGACTATAAAGCTCGACCGCGGCAATGCAGAGGCCCATATGTCACTTGGCCAGACGTATTTTGTCTTAAGAAAATTTAAAACGGCGATGAAGGAGATGAAACAAGCCTTAGAGATGGATACAGAGAATGCAGACTGGCATAGGCAGCTCGGCAGCACGTATTTTGCCGTGGGTAGATACGATGAGGCCATAGAGGAGTACCGCCACGCCCTGGAGAAAGACCCTAGATTGGTAGAGGCTCAAATGCTTATTGGCAGGGTCTATTTCGAGAAAGGGGAATATGAGCAGGCCGTGAATGAATACAAGGAGGCCATTGACATAGCCCCTGGAGAACCCCTGGTACACTATCATCTCTCTCAGGCATATAGACGGATGGGGATGTTCGAGGAGGCAGAGAGAGAAGACGAACTGCGCAGAAGCTTTATGAAGAGGGATTAACCGTAGTGTGCATTGTGTTTAATATAGGGTGGTAATGGCGCATATGCATGTTATAATCATTCGGTCACTACAGGACTTTAGCCCTACAGGTATTGACTCCGCAGACGTTTATCCGCACATGGCTGAAGTGCACCAGAGATAGATCTTGATACGTTTGGGGCTTGGGGGCAGCTCGCAATGACGCCTATAACGGGACCCTACAATACTATGGTGACGGTATGTGGGTTGGTCGGTCTGTTTTTCTGATACCCACGAGTGTTTGTTCCTACATTAATAACTTATGTGTCATGTTGTTTGGCATGTTGACCAGTTTGTATTGTAGACATGTTTACACTGATTGGTGGCGGGTTGTGCGTAGGATAATTGTTTTAAGTCTGATATTGTCTCTGTGCTTTGTCCTGACTAACGCCGCTCATGGTCAGGGGACTCCTAAAAAGAACGTCCTTACTATGGGTAGGGTTAGTGACAAGGCGCTCAAGGAACAGAAGCAGATTGAGCCAATCATCACCTATCTGGCCTCAAAGCTTGAGGATGTAGGCATCGAGCGTGGCGAGGTGGTGCTTATGAGTGATAATGACGCTGTAATTGAGTATTTGAGAAAAGATAAGCTCGACATCGTTTTAGAGACCCCGTTTTCAGCCTACCTGTACAAAGTCGAGGCGAATGTCACCCCCGTTCTCTTGGCCTGGAGAAAAGGTGCAGGAGAATATAATAGCCTTATATTTGTCCGAAAGGATAGCGGGATACGCCGGCTCGAAGATTTAAAGGGCAAGGTAATTGCCTTCGAGGACCCGGGATCGACCTCAGCATATTTCCTCCCCATGTTCTCGATAAAGGCAAAGGGCCTGAACCTAGTTGAAATAGAGTCCTTCGATTCTCCTGTTCCAGAGGGTAAGATAGGTTATGTCTTTGCCGGCTCAGAGTTAAATATCTCAGGCTGGGTATTCTTTAACAATGTTGATGCCGGGGCATTGAGCAGCACGGATTGGAATGACCAGGGGGACAATCCAAGAGCCTACAGGAAAGAGTTTAAGATTATTTATGAGACCCAAAAAGTGCCAAGAATGTTGGTAGCAGTCAGAAAGGGGCTGGACAAAAAGCTGGTGGAGAGGATTAAAGAAGAGTTGCTTAAGATGGATAAGGGTGAAGAAGGGAGAAAAGCCCTTAAGGGATTCAAGGTAAAAAGATTCCTTGAGCTACCAGGAAGGCCAGAAGATGTTTTAAAGCCTATCGAGGACCTGTTAATAAGGGCCTCAGCCGAGAAGCTTCGCTAAAAATGCTTCGATTTAGAAATATCAGGACAAAGTTCATTTTATTCATCTCATTGTTAACCTTCTTACCAGTAGGGATTTTTGTCGGCATTGTAATCGATCTCAACCGACAGAGTCACTCTAAGATTGAAGAGACGAATGCGACTCTTATGACCAATGCCCTCCAGGATGAATGGGAGGAGAAGGTGCGGGCACTAACAATCATGTTGTCAAAGAAGTTTGCTCAACCTGTACAAGAACACAACTTTTACGAAATGCATTATTATTCCTCCTTAGCCATGGAAGAAAAGGGCTTTCGTTATGTCTATGTTCAGGATGAAAACGGGAGGGTCTTAGTTGACGCTACAGAAGGGTCTGAATTGCTGGGGGAAGTGCTCGCCAATGAGGCTACCAGAAGGGCACTTGCTGCCGAAGATGTGATAATACAAAGACAGGCTGATATTGT
>JBHICS010000193.1:0-3479 GCA_046759685.1 Candidatus Brocadiales bacterium
TTCCCTCACTGGCAGCCTCAGCACCCTGGCTTGCGGGGTGTCCTTATCCAACTCTAGCCACTGTGAATCATAGCGAGGAGCGTAGCTCTGGACATTAGTCTTTGCCATGTCCGCGCTACGCCGCCTGGTAACTGGTTTAATGACATCACCTGCCCTTACAATGTAGGAAGAGATGTCAAGCCTTTTATCATTTACCATAATATGGCCGTGGCCTATTATCTGTTTTGCCTCCTTCCTAGATGCTGCAAAACTAAGGAGGTAGAGTACATTGTCTAGCCTCCTCTCCAGTAGTAGAAGCAGGTTCTCGCCTGTGTTACCCTTTTGTCGCTCAGCCTTTTTGAAGTATCTCCTAAAAGGTCTCTCCAGTACGCCGTAGAATCTCTTTAGCTTTTGTTTCTCCCTGAACTGCAGTCCATATTTGGACATTTTACCGCCACGTCGCCAGAAGTGTTGCCCTGGAATGGTCTTTCTCTTTGTAACAGGACACTTCACGGTAAAACAGCGGTTTCCCTTAAGGTATAACTTTATCCCTTCTCGTCTACACAGTCTACAGGATGGCCCGGTATATTTGCCCATATCTCCCTACACCCTCCTCTTCTTTCTAGGGCGACAGCCGTTGTGTGGCAGTGGGGTAACATCCTCTATGGACTTCACGCTAAGCCCCGCCACCTGAAGCGCTGTAATAGCAGACTCTCTACCAGAACCTGGCCCCTTGACCTTTATATCGAGCTCAGAGACCCCTTGCTTTAAGGCCTTGTCTGCTATGCTAGCGGCGGCTCTCTGTGCAGCAAAGGGAGTACTCTTCCTGGAACCCTTAAACCCTACTGTTCCCGCAGAGGCCCAGCACATGGTCTCCCCGTTTAAGTCTGTTATATTAATGTAAGTGTTATTAAAGGTAGCCTTTATGTGAGCCACTGCTCTGTTAACGTTCCGCCGTATCTTCTTGCCTGACTTGGCCATTAACCATCCTCTCCATGAAAAAGCTCAGGAAGAAAATCCTCTAAAATAGAACGAACACCCAACTGACGAGATAATTTCCTATAACTATCCATCCCCCTCTTCTTTCTAGACCTTAGCCTTCTGGCCGTAATAACAAGGTTCTTTGGAGTTACCGTTGGGGGAACTATCTCATGTATTTCAACTGCATAACCAGCCCCCTTCAAGACCTGTGCCCTTAGGGCCTCAGTCAGGAGGTCTGCAAAGCGGTAGAGCAGAGGGCCGAAATCCGTAAGCCCCTTTAACGGCTGTGTCGGCCTTATCTGACCCCTAAGCTGATTCTGGCAGCAGGGTACCACAATAATGTATCTTGCGCCTAACAGTATACCCTTGGCTATTGCCTCGTCTGTAGCTGTGTCACAGGCATGAAGTGCAAGGACTACATCTATTTTTTCATCCTCCGGGGAGCAAAACTCAAGCGTCCGGCCTTCTGTGAAACTCATGTTATCATAACCAAGTGATATAGCTATTCTGCGACACTTCTCTACAAGGGGCCCAGAGACATCGACCCCATAAAAGGTACGCTCCATACCATATAATTCCTTCAGTATGCGGTTCAGGGCAAAGGTAACATATGATTTACCACAGGAACACTCCAGATACACTAGGTCTTCATACAGTGCGTCTTTTATTATACGCAGGATATGTGAGGAAAAACCCACTGTCTCCCGAAATTTCTTTATTTCCCTTCGGTTGATACCGCCATCGGGACCCTCCCACCTGAGGGCCCTAAGAAATTCCCCGGAGGATGTCAACACACCAGAGAGTGTCTCAGCGCTATAGTCTGCATTTTGTAGGGGAAGACTCATCCATTAACCCTTTTCTGGCCCTTTCTTTCCTGCCACAGTCCTTTTTTTACCCTTTCTTGTACGGGCATTGGTGCGCGTCCTCTGGCCCCTCACAGGCAGGCCTACCCTATGTCGCAAGCCACGGTAGCAGCCTATGCCCCTCAATAAGGATACATTCTGGCTTTCCTGACGTCTGAGAGCACCTTCGATAACGTGGTTCTTTTCTATATAGGCGCCCAGGGTGCTCAATTGGTCCTCGTGCAGATCCTTCGCACGAAGATTCTCCTCTATATTCAGGTCCTTTAGAATCTTCCCGGACAGGGTCCTGCCTAGACCATATATATAGGTAAGTGAAACAACAATCGGTTTATCAGCAGGTATGTCTATTCCCGCAATCCTTGGCATAAGTATTCCTCTCTCTTGTTAACCCTGGCGCTGCTTGTGCCTTGGGTTAGTACAGATAACGCGGACCACGTTTTTCCGCCTTATTATCTTGCAATTTTCACATATGCGCTTTACAGAAGACCTTACCTTCATAGCTAGTTAAGCCCTCTCCGTGCCAGACATTACGCCTGTCGGTAGACTATCCTTCCCCTATCCAAGTCATATGGTGACATCTCTATGGTAACCTTATCCCCTGGCAAAATCCTTATGAAGTGCATCCTCATCTTGCCGGAGACATGAGCTAAAATCTGATGGCCGTTTGGTAACTCTACCCTGAACATAGCATTTGGAAGGGCCTCTTTTACAACTGCCTCTACCCTTATTGGCTCCTCTTTGCCCATGCACGCCTCTTTATTCCTCGGTAAGGATCTCGCAGCCTTCATCAGTAACAACAATAGTGTGTTCGAAATGTGCGGAGAGACTACGGTCTTTTGTCACAACCGTCCACCTATTCTCTAGCACCTCCGTCTCGGCACTACCCTCGCATATCATGGGTTCGATGGCCAGTGTAGTACCCGTAAGGAGTATCACGTCACTAGCCAGCAAGGAATCACTCACATAATTAGGCACTTGGGGGTCTTCGTGCATGTCCCTTCCAATCCCATGCCCGGTATAATCTCTTACTACGGAATACCCGTTCCCCTCTACATAACGCTGTACACTGCCTGCAAGGTCGGACAGCCTTGAGCCAGACCTTATCGTCCCTATCGCCCGGCCCAGGGCCTCTTCACATACGCTCAAAAGGCTCTCCGCCTCGGGGGAAATCTGCCCGATAGGAATGGTCACGGCAGCATCGGCCACGTACTTCTTGTATTCCACGCCGATATCTATACTAAGGATATCTCCTTCACACAGTCTCCTCGACCCCGGTATTCCGTGTACCACCTCTTCATTTATGGAGGTACATATACTCCTTGGATAACCCCTGTAGCCCTTAAATATCGCCCTTCCATTGTGTTGTCGGACAAATCTGTCTAACTCTTCGTCTAGAAATTCCGTAGTAACCCCTGTTTTGGCCAACTTTTTTGCAAGATTCAATGCCCCTGCAACTATCCTCCCAGCTTCCCTCATCCTCTCTATCTGCCTGGCGCTTTTACACTCTATCATATATCTCTTTTGGACATCAAATCCAAGGTCTCACATATCTCTGCGCCTATACCATCTACACCTTGATCGGCATTAATTGTCTTGAGAACACCCTCTTTTTCATAATAATCGATAAGGTCAGCAGTCTGTTCACGGTAGACCTTG
>JBHICS010000194.1:0-3460 GCA_046759685.1 Candidatus Brocadiales bacterium
ACTATCAGCGGCATATAAGAGCTTTGGTGTCACCGATACGCTGCGGTTTCCGTATGGAATGTTTGTAAACTGGTACAGGCCGTCTACGCTTGTTTGGGTAGCTGCCTCTGTAAGTGCCCCGGCGGAAGGATAATTTATTTTTGTGTCGACGCCGGAGACCCTGTTACCCTGTCCGTCCTTAACAAAGCCAACGACCTCAGAGAAGACCTCAGCCTTGTATATGTGGGCGTTCAGGTCGTCGCCTCCGCCAGTTGCACCGTCTGCTCCCTTACTGGTAATTTTTGCCGATACAGTTACACCGACGGTGGAATCAGTAAACTCTGTTGTGTCGTATGCATACTCATTTCCATAGGCATCCAGTTTCAGGCTGGCTAGGTTCTCTACCAGTGATGGGTCTATGTAGGGTCCTTTCCAGCCTGCGCCGGTTTTTTTCGTGGTATCATATGCAAATGTAGGCTGTGTACCTTTTTGATACAGGTCTTCTATCTTGGTGGGAATACTGCCCATGTCGCCTATGTATCCAAAGTCAGTCCTTACCTCCTTGGTTACTATTTCCGGGTTGCCCAAGATTCCATCTTTAAGCTCCTTAAGCTCTGCAGTAGTATCGCGTTCCCTCGTATTGTGCAGAACCATGAATACCAAGGGTGTGATAGTCGCCCCTAGCGCGCCGATAATGGCAAGGACCGCTATAATCTCTATCAGGGCAAAGCCAGATTTTGAGGTAATGCCGAATCTCATTTTAATTCAACCAGTATAATGGTTTATAGGTATTTCCTTACTGTGCTTAATTCTAGGGGTATAAGTTTTTTTTTCAAGTACTTTTCGGTCCCATATGGCGATTCTAAGGGCCTGCACCCTGCGGCCACACAGAGATATACTTGAACCCTTACTAGACCCTAAGATACCTGCAACAAGTATGCCATAATGCATCGGAAAAAATGTTCTTGCTGGGTTTCATCCAGGGATTCTTAGTGCTGGGTGTGGAATTGATATGATTTTTTTGGGGACTTCTACGAGAGTTGCTCAATACCCTGTGTCATTCAGAGTGAAGCGAAGAATCTCCGCAAGGCAGAGAAAATATCAACGACCATAAAGGTCGTTGTCTAACACCTTTTTCACCCCACCTCGACGGGTCTATATCTTCTTTCCCCTCACTTGATGGCCCTGTTTTTATTTCCCCCTCCCTTGATGGGAGGGGTTGGGGGAGGGAGAGGTAAACGATTGCCCCTTACACCCCCCCCACCCTCTCACTCAAAGGAGGAGGGAAGTTTGAAGGGATCTTAAATATCCTGTCGCCAGTGTGTTCCTGTGGCACCCTGCTCCACCTGTTACAGATCACTTAACTGTAGTAGTTGTAGGGTGCGTTTAGACGCACCATTCAAATCTATTGCATGGCTCGACCACTACAGAGGGTGCCGCAGGACTTAAGCCCTGCGATGACCCATGATAAATCATATGCCCCTACATCCAACACCTTCCAGGTGGCATTGTGCTTGACAGACATGAGGGTTGATTGTATAAATGGCAAATGTCTAAGAGTGTTGAATTGTAGCGGCTGAATTATTGTAAATAAAGCGCCCGTAGCTCAATTGGACAGAGTGGTGGACTTCGAATCCAACGGTTGCAGGTTCGAGTCCTGCCGGGCGCGCCATGAAACGCGCCCGTTTTTCTGTTTGTGTCGGGCTATAGAGTTATATAAATAAGAACTTATGCGCCCTTAGCTCAGCTGGTAGAGCAACTGACTCTTAATCAGTGGGTCGGAGGTTCGAATCCTCCAGGGCGTACCAAATACTCATTAACTAAAACAAAGACAGTAGTTGCTTGAGTTAGTGGGCCTACACTATCAGTTGTAGACAACGAAGTTTGCTTCGCTCATAAAAAGTTCAGCGCATACATTCTCCCATGCCCACCCCGGCTGGCGATACCAGAGCCAAACTTCTTCATCTCTCTCTGTGTAGCTATAGCTTGTTTGGCACGCTCTTCAGTCGGTATGGGCGTGTGGCATTAGAGTGAGTATGGTGAGCAACAAATAAGTTGTTAGCTCTTGTACTGGATTCAAAGCCCTTCAATAAACTTCTCACTTTTTAGCTAACACCAAACATTGCTTAAACCTCCATCGCTATAAAGTAGCGAAAGTGTGTCCATAGACTTGGGCATGCATCCTTCCTAAGGCCGTGGTGCACAACCAGTTTACGAGGTGTGTAGCGGCAAATGTCGTATAGGGCCTCTTGTGGGGAAGTAAGGGTTCAGAGTCCTAAGCCTCTGGTGAAGGGGTGGGCTGTAAGGGCTAGCATATTTGGTATGAAATCATTGAATATTGTTTAGATTTGGTGTTGACAAAGGTTAAAAAGAGTGTAAACTAGCCCTTTGCCCCTATGGGTTGGAAAAGGACTTTGGGGATATGCGGCGATAGCCCAAGTGCCTGAAATTATTGGGCTTATCGCGAATGGATTTGTGTGTTGACACTTTGAAATAATGTAATATAATTTATGACAGAGACGGAAATAAAGTTTCTGTTCAGACCGTTCTTTGAAAAATAGAACAGCATAATGTCGCAGTGAAGAGCTCTCAAGAGATTGAACCTAGCCTGCCATAGGCGGGCAGATTAGATATTTTCTATGGAGGGTTTGATCTTGGCTCAGAACGAACGCTGGCGGCGTGGATTAGGCATGCAAGTCGAGCGAGGACTTTCCCCGTAAGGGGAAAAGAGCCGAGCGGCAAAGGGGTGAGTAATGCACAGATAACCTGCCTCTGGGAGGGGGATAACGGCGCCCGCAAGGGCTTTACCGAAAGGGCCGCTAATACCCCATAACGTCATTGGCCGCATGACCGATGACCAAATGTGCCCACTTCGGTGGGTTTCGCCTGGAGAGGGGTCTGTGTCCCATCAGCTAGTTGGCGAGGTAAAGGCTCACCAAGGCGATGACGGGTAGCCGGCCTGAGAGGGTGGTCGGCCACATTGGGACTGAGACACTGCCCAGACTCCTACGGGAGGCTGCAGTCGAGAATCTTCCGCAATGCGCGCAAGCGTGACGGAGCGACGCCGCGTGGGCGATGAAGGCTTTCGGGTTGTAAAGCCCTGTCACCTGTTATGAATGGCGGGCGGTGAATAGTTGTCCCGCCTGACGTAAGTAGGAGAGGAAGCACCGGCTAAATACGTGCCAGCAGCCGCGGTAATACGTATGGTGCGAACGTTGTTCGGATTCACTGGGCATAAAGAGCGCGTAGGCGGTTCGGTAAGTCCGATGTGAAATCCCTCGGCTCAACCGAGGAACTGCATCGGATACTGCCGGACTAGAGTGCAGGAGGGGAGAGCGGAATTCCTGGTGGAGCGGTGAAATGCGTAGATATCAGGAGGAACGCCGGAGGCGAAAGCGGTTCTCTGGCCCGCAACTGACGCTGAGGTGCGAAAGCTAGGGGAGCAAACAGGATTAGATACCCTGGTAGTCCTAGCCGTAAA
>JBHICS010000195.1:0-3460 GCA_046759685.1 Candidatus Brocadiales bacterium
TATCGAGCGCTTCATGGATAGATAGGGCCGTTTGTCTTTCTTCGTCCGTTAGGTGATGGTTGCGAGAGCTTATTGCAAGGCCGTCTGCCTCCCGCACCGTCGGCTGTATCACTATGTCCACACCCATCTCCAAATCCGTCACCATCCTCCTGATAACGGCTGTCTGCTGGAAGTCCTTCTGGCCGAAGTAGGCCCTGTCGGGTCTCACTATATTAAATAGTTTAGTCACCGCCGTAGTCACACCTCGGAAATGGCCTGGTCGTGAGGCACCACAGAGCCCTTTTGCCAGTCCGCCAACAACCTCAACATAGGTGGTATAACCCTCAGGGTATATTTCTTCGGCGCCTGGTGCAAAGACGGCGTCCACCCCCTCCCCGGATGCCACCTCCAGGTCACTCTCCAACTGCCTAGGATAGCTCTGGAAGTCGTCCCCTCTATCGAACTGGGCAGGGTTTACGAATATGCTCAATATAACAGAGTCGTTTTCCGCCCTCGCCCTCCTTAGCAGACTCAGGTGCCCCTCGTGAAGCGCCCCCATGGTAGGTACAAACCCGATGGTACGCCCCTGGGCTTTTAGAAGGCCAACCCGGCCCTTCATATCCTCTGTTCTTTTAATAACTTCCACCATCTTATTGCCAAAAAATCTTTAAGTCCCGATGTTATCAGCTTGGGAAATCTTTGTCAATTCAAATTGCACCAAACTCCATACAAGAGTCCGCACGACATGAAAGCCCAGCCGGCACATAAGCGTTTTAAACCCGTAGAATTTGGCGTTGCATTCACAAGGATTTGTTGATAAAATTATTTTTTGCCGCATCCATTGCCTATATGGCTTAAAGGCCTTTGCTGCACACAATTACAAACAAAAATTTGCCCTTGTAGCGGTGGTCTCAGCCATGCCGCATACATGGAGGTCTTGGAACTGAGGGATATAAGTGTCCGGGCCTCGGGGGCATAGGAGATCCTGTCATAAACGAGAACGTTTGCGCCATAGACGGTGTCCAAGAAGGAAATTCAAAATAATCCCACAGAAACCCTGATTGGAGGAGTCATTATGCCGCGCAAAGCGATAGACAAGGAAACTAGGCGGGCACTCAATGACGCACGTCATCTAATTGAAGATGTGATGCGGATGGATGGTAATGAGGCGGAAACGCGCAGAAGGGTGGAACGGATTTTCGAAAAGGTAATGGGCTACGATGTATTGAAACATCTGTCTAGGGAACGAGCTGTACGAGGTGCCGGAGAAACAGAACATGTCGATTTTGCTCTTCAATTAGAGCCCGGTGAAGACGCTAAGTCAATCATGATGGTAGAGCTTAAAAGGGTCGGCGTAGACTTAGCGCTCAAACACCTCAAGCAAGTGGCTTCGTATGCTATTGATGCGGGGTGTGAGTGGACCCTCCTAACGAATGGTCGTGAGTGGAGATTGTACCACGTTGAATTTGGTCAGCCCCCGGAAACGACTCTACTAGAACAGTGGGATTTATTGAAGGACGATCCAGTTGTTCTGGCGGAACGTTTTGAAACCATAAGTTATAAGAAAGTAAAGAAAGGAAGCCTGGACGAACTCTGGAGAAAAACAAAGGTTTTAGCCAAAGAAAACCTGTTAATGTCGATCTTTTCTCCTGAGGCGATCAGATTAACATGCCGTATGCTCAGGAATAGTACTGGTGTAAGGGTTGCATCAGATGATGTTTTTTCTGGCATGAGTAAACTACTAAATGAGTCGGCTGCAATAGAGCTTAGTGCCTTAAAGGTCACCCCTGTAGAGAAAAGAAGAAGTAAACAAAAAGTTCAGAAAAAGCAGGGCGAAATTGCCAAAAGCGAAGAGAGCGTGGAAAAGACAGAACAAGAAAAAAACCAAGTGAGCAACAATCCGATTTAAGACCTACCTTTGAAAGGGAACATTCTTTTTAGTCACGGAGTAAGAAGAGATGGAACAAGTATTTACCACTGAGAGCACTCTATTGACCCTTGAACTGAGGGTGTTTTTTGCGGTTATAACGCTTTATGTCCTGAGCTGCCTGTTACATATAACCCAGGCGGGTGTGAGCGTCGTTTTTAGAAACTTCCTGGCGGGCAGGGCAGCGACTAATCTCCTGTACCTGGCCGTTATCGGCCACACCGTCCTCATACTCATACGCTGGGTCGAACAGGGCCAGCCGCCCGTCCAAAACAAATATGAATGCCTCTCCTGGTTTGCCTGGTGCAATACCATCACATATCTATATATAAGGCGAAGGTGGTCTGAACTCTCCATGCCGGGCATATTCGTAACCATGCTCTCAATAGCAGCCCTATTCCTGGCCATAAACAAATACAGCCCCGTGGTCACTCCCATCGCACCAGCCCTTCAGAGCCCGTGGTACTTCTGGCATGTGCTTATTGCATTCGGTGCCTATGCCGTGTTTGTGGTGGGCTGCTCCGTGGAGCTTTCGTATGTAATAATTAAAGGACTAGGTTATGCAAATAGGTCGTGGGAGGATTTTGGACTGCCGTCATTGGAGGTACAGACGTTTCATGGGCTGGCATACAAGCTGGTCCTTTTAGGATTCCCACTCCTTACCTTCGGCATAATCTCAGGGGCCGCTTGGGCGGATGAGGCATGGGGACGGTACTGGTCCTGGGACCCGTTTGAGATATTGTCGCTTATCACCTGGACGGCCTTCGGGATGTACCTGCATGCCATGTCTATACCAAAATGGCGTGAGGTATGGGGTTCTGTCCTCTGTCTCCTGGGCTTTGCCTCCATGCTCATTACCTTCATGGGTTCAGGGTTTCTAACCAGACTTTTCGGGCTTTACAGCATGCATGCCTATTAGGGCCTGCCCCTGATTTACTCAGGGGCCTGCCGAGAATATCCCGTTCACCCTATCACCGCTATGTAAAGGTTGCTGACACACTATGGTCTCAAATATCCTTGACTCTATATATAGCGTCTTAACATCCACCAAGACCACTATAGTGCTCTTGGGCATCTTTATGCTGTTTTTCCTGGTGGGCAACGTGCTCCCTTACGGTGGGAGTTATGAGCAGATAAAGGTCACCGGATTCACACGCACCATCATAGAGGGGCTCGACCTACTCAACGTATATTCAGGGCCCTGGTTCCTGACTACGGTAGGGCTTTTGTTCCTCAACATCTCGTTATGCATCTACAAGCGCATGACGTGGATGATTAGGGTAAGGCGGCCTGCAGAACTGGCTGCCACCGCCTTATCTGCCCACAAGAATACGCTGGAGCTAAAACTACCCTACTCGCCGGATGAGACCACCAGCAAGGTAGAGGCATTCTTCCGTGGCAGGCTGTTCTTTAAAAAACCTTCTACCACGCGCGGTGAGGGCATACACTCTGGAGGTGTCTACGAACAGGGATTTATCCACTACATATGGGTTTCACTTGCCTATCATATCTCAATAATCTTGACCGTTATAGGGGCCACCATCACATTTCTCT
>JBHICS010000196.1:0-3455 GCA_046759685.1 Candidatus Brocadiales bacterium
GAACATCCTCCTTAGAGACGAGGGCGTTGGTGTCCGTGTGGTGGAAAAGTTAAAAAGCGAGTACCCGCTCCCGGATAACATCGAGGTAATGGATGGTGGTACTCTAGGGCTTAGGCTTATCCCTTACCTGGAAGGTCGTGAGGCCATTTTCATAATCGACGCCATAGACCGTGGAGGTGAGCCCGGAGAGCTCTTCCGCATAGAGGCCGAAGGCATCGACGATATCTATAACTCACGAAAGCTCTCTGCCCACCAGATAGGCCTTCGAGAGGTCTTGGCGCTATCAAGGCTGCAGAAAATCCTGCCAAAAAGGGTCTGCCTGTTCGGCATCCAGCCGCAGACGGTGGACGTAGGGCTTGAGCTTTCAGAACCCGTAACCTCAAGGCTTAACGAATTAATAGATATGCTCCTTGAAGAGGTAAGGGGCCTAAGAAATCTGGCACATTAGACATGCACGACATCGATAGCTGCAGGGCCATCCTCAACACAGTGGACAAGGAATCAAGGAAGTGTAACGGAAAGAGGGTGGTGAGGCTAAAAATTTCCGTAGGTTCTCTCTCTGGCACCAACCCCGAACATCTTAGAGATACCCTGGTTTTCTGCTCAAGGGGTACCATCGCAGAGGGGGCAGAGCTGGAGATCATTAAAAGACCTGCCAAGATAAGGTGTCTTGACTGCGACCACGTCTTTGAGACAAATACAACAGGTATCCCAAACTGCGGAAGGTGTAAGTCCTTAAAAACCAGTATGATTGACGGAGATGGAGTCATACTTGAGAGTCTTGAAATCGAGACAGATTAGTTCTCCCTTAAAGAGGGTAAAGGTATCCATCGGTGGGGTGGTGCAAGGCGTAGGGTTCAGGCCGTTTGTATTCAGGCTGGCCAGTTCACTGGGCCTGAGTGGATACGTAACAAATCTTCCTTGGGGTGTTCTTATAGAGGCAGAGGGAGGTGAAGAAGAACTCAATAAGTTTATCCTGAGACTGCCCCGTGAAAAGCCTCCGCTGGCTCATATAACAAGTCTTGAATTCTCGTTACTCGACCCTCTGGGCCTCGATACGTTCAGGATTAAAAAGAGCGTTGACGAGGGAGAAACTTCACCAGTAATTCCACCAGACATAGCCACCTGCAAGGAATGTTTAAACGAAACCCTTGAACCAAAAGAGAGACGGCACCTCTACCCGTTTACCAACTGCACCAACTGCGGACCAAGACTATCAATCATAAATGCCCTCCCATATGACCGGCCAAATACTACAATGAAGGCGTTCGAGATGTGCGACGATTGCCGCAGGGAGTACGATACTCCTGAAGATAGGAGGTTCCACGCACAGCCCATAGCCTGCCCCGCCTGCGGCCCACACGTTGAGCTGCTGATGCAAGATGGGAAGCCTCTGGTAAAAAGAGACGATGTTATGGAGAGGGCGGCAGAACTATTACTACAGGGGAAAATACTTGCAGTTAAGGGCTTGGGTGGATTTCTTTTAGTCGCTGATGCAAGGAATGAGAGAGCCGTCATTGAACTAAGAAAGAGAAAGAGGAGGGGGGAGAAACCATTTGCACTGCTGTTTCCCTCCCTGGAGATGACGAGAGAATACTGCGAAGTCTCTCACATGGAAGAGAGACTCCTTACCTCCCCGGAGTCCCCTGTAGTGTTATTGAGGAGAAAAGCGCATACAGATATAGCCAGAGCCGTAGCACCAGCAAATCCTTACCTTGGCGTTATGCTTCCCTATTCCCCCCTTCACCTGGTACTGTCTTCAAAGGCAAAGATACCCCTGATTGCTACAAGCGGTAACCTGACGGACGAGCCTATATGTATAGAAAACAAAGAGGCTCAACACAGACTCCTGGGCATTGCAGATTTCTTCCTCACACATAACAGGCCAATAACAAGATATGTGGACGACTCCGTAACAAGGGTCGTACTAGGCAGGGAGATGATTATGAGACGCGCAAGGGGTTACGCACCCCTGCCGATAAGACATCCCGAAGAGCTTCCAAAGGTTATTGGTGTGGGTGCCGACCTTAAAAATACTATAGCACTGTCACTTGGAAAGAGTGTATTCGTAAGCCAGCACATTGGGGACCTAGAGACCCTTGAGGCCCATGAGGCATTCTTGCAAACAATCTCTAATTTCACTAGGCTGTTTGACTACAAGGCCGAGGTTGTGGCCTGTGACTTGCACCCCGATTATTTCTCTACCATATGGGCCCACAAAAACGGCACACCAGTCGTCCCTGTCCAACACCATCATGCGCACATAGCCTCATGTATGATGGAGAACGAACTGGATGGCCAAGTGTTGGGAGTCGCGTGGGATGGTACGGGTTATGGAACGGACGGCACGGTATGGGGCGGGGAGTTTATGGTGGCGGACTACACATTGTTTCAGAGGGTTGGTCATCTAAGGACGTTCAGGCTCCCCGGCTCTGAGCGGTCGGTAAAGGAACCTCGAAGAAGTGCCCTTTCCGTACTCTTTGAGACATTTGGTGAAGGGGTCGAGGATTTCTCTGATAAAATCCCGTCAATGTCATCCTTCGAGACGAAAGAAATAAGGCTGCTACTAGAAATGATTAAGAAGGGGATTAACTCACCCCTGACCTCCAGTGCAGGCAGGCTCTTTGATGCGGTCTCGTCCATACTGGGCATAAGGCATAAAATAAACTTTGAAGGACAAGGAGCCATGGAGCTTGAGTTCAGGGCCTGCGAAGATTCTTTGTCGGCGCCGGCATATTATGATTTCTCTCTAGATAATGGTGGAACAAATAAGCCAATAGTCATTGACTGGAGGCCGGTTATATCCGGGATTATAGATGATATTAATAATCGAATGGACACGGGCATTGTCTCGGCAAAATTCCATAATACCCTCTCAAAGATGATTCTGGCAGTAGCCAGGAAGGTCGAAATGGAGAGAGTGGTGCTATCAGGGGGCGTCTTCCAGAACAAATTTCTACTGGAAAAAACCTCCCAAGAACTTGAGAAGGAAGGCTTCAGGGTTTATACCCACCAGAGGGTACCGCCCAATGACGGCGGCATCTCTCTGGGTCAAGTGGCCGTGGCCGGACACCTGCGGAGGGATAGGTGATATGTGCCTGGGCACTCCAGGAAAGGTAGTGAAGATAGAAGACAATACCCTTGGCATGAGGATGGGCATCGTGGATTTCGGCGGGACAAAAAGAGAGGCCTGCCTTGCCTATCTGGACGACGTGCAGGAGGGCGATTGGGTAATCGTCCATATAGGCTTTGCAATAAGCAAGATTGATGAGGCAAAGGCCAAAGACGCCTTTGATACCCTGAAAGAGATGTGGCTATAAAATACCATGAAATACGTTGACGAGTACAGGGACTCTGAACCTGTACAGAAATACATACGAGCAATAACAGATGTCACACACCGGGATTGGACCATCATGGAGGTCTGCGGCGGTCAGACACATAACATAATAAAG
>JBHICS010000197.1:0-3404 GCA_046759685.1 Candidatus Brocadiales bacterium
AAGATAGATGCCAGTCATTTTTTCGCCACCATCGGCAATCTTGTGAACTGGCTCTGTATCCACCACCTGTTTGAGGGGAGCACCATCTATAAACCTAGACTCGGTGAGCATCATCCCGTCACTATTGACCAGATACGCCTCTCCTGTCTCTCCTAACCCAGCTCGGTCAGTCGTTATCTCACTCAGGAGTGCCATGTCGTAGTGGTTGATAATGATGCCCAATTGTTCAACGCCCCTCCGGGATGTAAGGGGTGCAGAAACACATATGCACATTGCGTCCAGGTAAGGAGAGTAGTGGGGCTGACCAACATATGGTTCACTGTAGCCTTCAGTTACGATCCGTATATATTGGTTATGGCTGGACACATCATTCCCAATCATCGCCTCGTGGGTGGATGCGACGACCTTGCCTTTCAGGTTCACAACTTCTATCCCCTCAATATACGTGTCCAGCGGCCTCTTGTTCACAGAGAGGTGCCTGTTTAAAGCAGAGACATTATCTTGTTTAGGAGATTCTCCACGGTTGATTTCCTCAAGGCTATCTCGTATAAACCCGTCGGAGCTAAAGTCTACGGCACGCCCCTTTTTATTTTCCATAAATTGCAAGATGTGGGTCTTCTTTGACTCTGCAACTGCTTCCAGCCGCTCCATGGTCTGTTTCTTTAGGGTATTCCTGGCATTGAGGTAGTATATCGTTGTAATTACCGCAATGGGTATGAGCGAGATGCAGAGTGAGAAGAGGATAAGCCTGCCTTTTATTGACCAGAATTGGCGCACTTTGTGGTTCCCCCTGATAAGTGCTGCGTACGCCATTTACCGATAGGGCGCATTTTTGACAAAAAAAGTATACCATACGACTGGTGTTTTGGCAACAATACTTCAAAGATGAAAAAACTTCTTGTTTTATTATGAGACCTCTACAAAACTATAATTTGAAACCTCTGAAAAGGCTTCAGATGTCATTCCCGAGAAAGCGGGAATCCATGGATTCCGTGTCGAGCACGGAATGACATACCGACAAAGCCCTCAATATAAGAACATAGAACCTTTTGATGCAATTTGTGGCAGACAATAAAAATTTCTTGGCAAATCACCTTAGGCGAACCGAACTCCATGGAAAGACAGTTTTTCAGAGACCTCTCTTTATGGAATTATGTACCCGAAGGGTTCAGGCTCGGTCAACCCTTCGGGTCTTGAAGGTAGCTCCCTGAAGCAATCTATAAAGTAGTCGTCCGTCATGCCGGCTATAAAGTCCCTGACCTTTTCTGCCGATCGCGTGTCACGCATATAATCCCCGTCCATATTATTCAAAAAGTCCTTAAAGATACGAGAGTCTTTTCTGCCCTCCTCGACGTGTGCGATAAAGGTCTCAAACATAAACCGAAAAATACCCTCTATCCTTTCCGACTGTGTTTTTATCCTGGGGTTGAGATAAATATTGTCATAATTAAAGTCCTTTAGTTTCTTAAATGCCTTAGAAACGGGCTCGCTGAAGGTTATACAGTCCCTGTCCAGGCTGTTTTTTATTAAATCCCTCACCAGTGTATTTACCAGAGTGGCCACTATCCTGTTGGGGTCTATGCCCAGGGCGTCAACGCAGTCAACGGGCAGATCCTCTCTTCTAATAAGTTTTATGGTGATAGCGTCCTCGATGTCCCGCCCCAGATAGCTGATACTGTCTGCCAGCCTGACCACGCACCCTTCAAGGGTCGTTGGAAGAGGTTTAGGGTGTTCTTCTTCACTCATCTTTTCGCTTAACTCCCTCTCGTGGTCGGCCCAGGTCTTTCCTCGGTGCGGCGTAAGACTAAGTAGATTGCTCTCTCCGTCGTGACACAGGATGCCGTCAAGGACCTGCAGGGTCAGGTTCATACCCTTGCCTTCCCATTCAATCCTGTCCAGGAAGCGTACACCCTGAACAGAGTGCACAAACCTGCCTATTCCATGCTTCTTGCACAACGCAGACAGATAATCCTCACCGTCATGGCCGTATGCGCAGTGGCCCAGGTCATGGCCCAGCGCTATGGCCTCTATCAGGTCTTCATTAAGCCCTAGGGCGCGTCCGATTACTCTGGATATTTTTGATACAAGCTGGACGTGTAGTACACGGTGGGTAATATGGTCATGACGGACCAGGTAAAACACCTGGGTCTTGTCTATATATCTTGTGTAGGTTCTGGAGTGGAGTATACGGTCGGTGTCGCGGGAGAACGCGCCTCTCAGGTCGTCTTCTCTCTCAGGGCTCCTGCGGAGGCCGGCCGAGCTTTTAGTTGCGTACCTTGATAGTACCTGCTGTTCCCTCTCTACATTTTTGAGCCTTAGCTTCTCAAAGAATGGGTCACCCACAGATGCTATCCTTCTGGTAGTAGAACCATAACCTTATCTTCTTCTACCGACACCTTATAGACGGGTTCATCTTTTTTCATAAATGAGGTCAGCTTTCCTATGAGCGGATATTTTGATACCCATTCTATAACCTTACCGCTCGTTATGTCGAACCTGGTACCATGGCATGGGCAGGTGACCACCGACCCCTCAAGCTGGCCCTCACTGAGGGAGCAACCCAAGTGAGTGCATTTATCACCCATTGCATACAGCCTTCCCTTAACCCTTGCCACGAGTATTCCCTTTCCGTCAACTTCGACTCTTCTCACTCCGCCTTCTTTTAGTTCTGCAATATTTAACAACTCAAGTCTCTTTTGCATGACTACTAATACCTTCTATAGATGTTTACAGCTGAACCTGAACGCGTCCTGTCAGCAGGGCTGGAGAGGGCGAGTATCTTTTGGGCAACCTCTTCGGGTGTGAGCAGTCCTTCCGGCTCATGCTCAGGGAATATCGCCCTGTGCATCTCTGTGTTAATACCGCCCGGGCAAAGGGCGACAATCTTTATGCCGTACTGCTCTACTTCCTCCGCAACGCTCTCGGTGAGTCCGATCACACCAAACTTTGATGCGCAGTATGCTGCAAGGCCGCCTATCCCATGCCTGCCTGCCCCCGATGACACATTCACTATGACACCGGAGCACTGCGCCTTCATCACAGGGATAACCGCCTTAGTGAAATAGTACACTCCGGTTAGATTAGTGTCTATGGTTTCATGCCACTTGTCATCTGAAAAATCAGACAAAGAGGTGCGACCGTAGCCTACTCCGGCATTATTGACCAAGACGTCAATGCGTCCAAGGTTATTAACCGTCTTTTCTACGGCATTTCTCACGTCTTTAAGATTGCGCACATCACCGATTACCGCAAGGATATTTTCCCTCTGTAGTTTTAGCTCCCCCACAACCTTATTGAGAAGGTCGTCATTTCGTCCGAATAGTGTCACCTTATATCTGGCAGCAGAGAAGACCAGGGCACAGGCCCTGCCTACGCCTCTTGTTGCTCCAGTTATAATTGCCACA
>JBHICS010000198.1:0-3366 GCA_046759685.1 Candidatus Brocadiales bacterium
CTCCTTTTCCAAAGAGACTATTGATGGCCTAAGGGCATGCCTGCCTCCTATGGCCAGCTTCTATAACCCTGTTGACGTTATCGGCGACGCCGGACCCGAGCGTTACCGTACCGCACTTGAGATGGTTTTAAAGGACAGTAACGTGCAGTCAGTAATTACTATGCTTGCTCCCATTGCCCTCATAGATGAAAGAGACATAGCAAGGGTGGTGGGCGAGCTTGCCGACAAGTACAGTAAGAAGACGGTGGTGGCTTCGTTCTTGGGCGGTCCTTCTATGAAACCTGCCGTTGATGTACTGGCGGAGTATGGGATTCCTAATTACCGCTTTCCGGAGAATGCGGTGCGCGCACTTGGTGCGATGTACCGACACAGGCAGTGGGTGAAAAAGGTTTTAGAAGAACCCACACACTTTAACGGAGACCGCAAGGCTGTAGATGCCGTCTTAAGAAGAGCTAGGGAAAGGGGCCGCTTTACCCTGGCCGAGGGCGATGCAAGGGAGGTGGTCTCGGCATACGGGTTCCGAGTGCCTAAAAGCATATTGGCCACTACCAAGGACTCTGCGGTAAGGGCTGCCGAGGATATTGGCTACCCGGTGGTCCTAAAGGTGGCATCCCCCGACATACTACATAAATCAGACGTTAGGGGGGTAAGACTGGGGCTGGATGGCCCCGATGAGGTGAGTCGGGCCTTTGAGGATATATTGGAGGGGATGAGACGAAGGATACCCGGGGCCCAGGTTGATGGAGTGTTTGTGCAGGAAATGGTGAAGGGTGGACGAGAGGTGATTCTGGGTGCCAGCCATGATGCACAGTTTGGCCATCTTATTATGTTTGGGCTTGGTGGAATCTACGTGGAGATGCTCAAGGATGTATCATTCCGGGTAGCTCCCATAACCCAGACAGACGCCCGGGAGATGGTTAGGGAGATAAGGTCATATTCGCTGCTTAAAGGTGCCAGGGGTGAAGGGGCTTTGGACATTGATGCAGTTGTTGAGGGCCTCCAGCGGCTTTCTCAGCTGATTACAGACTTCCCGGAGATAGTGGAGTTGGACATAAACCCACTGGTAGTGTTGCCCCACGGCAGCGGTGCAGTGGCTATTGACGCCAGGGCAACCATAACGCCTGGCTAAAGGAGGTACGAGTCATGATACCTGTAGTGATAGGTTCTGTTACTGAGTTTTCGGGCAAGAGCCTAGTATGGTTGGGGATAGGACTTAAGCTCAAGGCCGACGGCTTTAACGTGGGCTTTTTCAAGCCCTTAGGCGCACTACCCACCAGGGTCAATGATAAACTTGTTGACGAAGATGCTTTATTCTTAAAGATGGCCGCAGGTGAGGAGACACCCTTGGAGTCTGTATGCCCGGTGGTGTTGACGGAGGAGTTGTTGACTTCAGCCCTGAAGGATGAGGTCAAGATACTACAGGTGAAAGAGAAGGTGCTTACAACCTTTGCCGAGCTGTCTGGTAACAGGGACATTATGCTGATTCACGGTTTGGGAAAACTATCGAGCGGCTCGTTGATGGGGATTTCCGAACTGGATTTTGTGGAGGAGGTAAAGGCAGGGGTAATCTTTGTAGATAAGTTTGATAACCCACTTGAGACCCTGGACGGCTTTATGTATGCACACAAGGTGCTTGGTGAAAGACTCGTAGGGGTCATATTTAACCTTATACCTCATGGTAAGCTAGAGTATATAAAAGAGGTTGTGTCACCTTATTTGAAGTCAAAGGGGGTAGATACCCTCGGGGTCATACAGAAAGACCCTGTAATTGGGGCTCTGCCGGTGAGGGAGATGGTCAGTGCCCTTAAGGGTGAGCTGCTGTCCGGTGAGGAGAAGCTGGACGAATTGGTAGAGCACTTCATGGTAGGGGCCATGAACATGGAGAGTGCCTTAAAATATTTTCGACGCGTGTCAAACAAGGCGGTTGTAACTGGGGGTGACAGGAGTGATATACAACTTGCTGCATTAGAGACACCGACAAAGTGTCTGATACTTACGGGTGGTTTTTATCCTAACGATGCCATTCTATCGAAGGCCAAGGATACGGGAACGCCTGTAGTGGTCGTCAAGAAGGATACTGCTTGGGCGGTGGAGGTATGCGAGGGGCTTGCTAGCCACCTGCAGAGGTGGAGCGAGGTTAAGCTGCCCAGACTGAAAGAGATGACAGAGAGAGAAATAAATTTCCCCCTGCTTTATAATAAGCTTGGATTGTCGCCTTGAGGCGGTCCTATAAGCCCTGGACATAAAGGGGGGGTAGGAGGTTACTTGGTATGCCATCTGTCAAGAGACTGAGAAAGACCAAGATAGTGTGCACAATCGGACCCAGCAGCTCTAGCCCTAATGTGCTTAGGGAAATGGTGTTAGCCGGGATGGACGTGGCAAGGTTCAATTTTTCCCACGGCAGCCCTGAGGAGCACGAGAAGGCAATAGCTCGCCTCAGGCACATATCAAAGGCCCTTAACAGGCCGGTGGCCGTGATGCAGGACCTCCCCGGCCCAAAGATACGGACAGGAGAGATGGGGCCGGGGTCTGTAGTACTAAAGAAGAGAGATAGCCTTGTTATAACTGGCAAGGACGTGCAAGGAGGCCCCGACAGGTTTAGTGTAAACTACCCGGGATTCATCAAGAAAATCCGCCCTGGTGCTGTAATGTTAATAGATGATGGTGCAATAAGGCTAAAGGTCACCGCCGTTGATGGAAGTAGAAAAGAGGTTAGATGTCGTGTCTTGGAAGGTGGGCTGCTGAAGACGCATAAAGGGGTGAATCTGCCTGATACGGATTTAGACCTCGATGCCTTGACCGAAGATGACAAAAAGTACATCACCAGCGGGCTTGCTCTGGGGGTTGACATGATTGCCCTATCCTTTGTGGGGAACGCAAGGGATATATACACGACCAGACAGTTTATAATCGCTAAGGGCGGCAATGTCCCTATAATAGCGAAGATTGAGAGGCGGCAGGCCCTGGACAATCTGGAGGATATACTTGAAGCGGCAGATGGCGTGATGGTGGCAAGGGGTGACCTGGGGGTGGAAACGGAGTTGGAAGAGGTTCCCCTAATACAGAAAAGGCTCATACAATCCTGTGTTGTTATGGGCAAACCTGTAATAACGGCTACACAGATGTTGGAATCTATGGTGAACAACCCCTCTCCCACCAGGGCGGAGGTGGCCGATGTGGCTAATGCCGTGCTGGATGGCACCGATGCACTTATGTTGAGTGGAGAAACGGCTATGGGTAGGTTTCCCGTGGAATCTGTTAGGATGATGGCCGAGATAGCCTATAGGGCTGAGGAGACTATAGAGTATGAAAAGCTTCTTATGGATGAACGGATTAAGGAAAATACGATACAGGACGCTATTACAC
>JBHICS010000199.1:0-3288 GCA_046759685.1 Candidatus Brocadiales bacterium
GACTCCTGCATGGGGACGCTTGCGTCACCAAAACGCACTATTCCCCTCTTATCCCCAAGCGCCTCTTTCAGGGCCTGGCCCAGGCATATCCCGACGTCTTCCACCGTGTGGTGGTCATCCACCTCGCGGTCACCCTTCGCCGATATCTTGAGATTAAAGAGCCCGTGTCTCGAAAAGAGGTCTAGCATGTGGTCGAGGAAGCCTACACCGGTAGAGCCCTCGCAGCGACCCTGCCCATCCAATTCCAGCGTCAGCTTTATATCCGTCTCTTTAGTCTTTCTGTCTATCTGTGATTTTCTCATGTCAATCTCGATTAGCGCGCATCCGATACGGAGATCGGACGCTACACTCACAACTCCCCTCCCCCTTGACGGCGGAGGATTAGGGTGGGGGAGAAGAAGGTGAAATTATTTATCCTCACCCTCCCTTGACCCCTCCCATCAAGGGAGGGGAAAAAAAAGTTTTGTAGCGTCTAGTCTCCGTACCAGACGTTCTTTTTTACGTCCGATGCGGAGAGAGGGCACCACAGCACACCTCTTGAATAAACCGCACGTCTATTTCCCTGCACTCTTCTCGGTTTCACATAGTACCTCAGAGAGGACATCGAGCAAGGTATCTATCTCTTTCCTTGTGCCTACGGATATCCGCACACAATCCTCCAACCCACGGTAATTGATGTGCCGTATGAGTATCTTCTGCCGCTTTAACTGCTCATATATATCCCTTGCGGTGCTGGTGTCCTTACAGCGGGCGAATACAAAATTCGCCTGTGACGGGTATACAAAGAAGCCCATCTCCCTGAGTGATTCAGTGAGGTAGCTCCTTATATCCCTCACCTTGTCCACATTCTCCTTCAGGTGTTTCTGGTCATCCAGGGCTGCAATAGCGGCTGCCACGCTGAGCCGGTCCACATTGTATGAGTCTTTCACCTTGATTAGGCCCTGGATAAGTCCCTCCTGGGCAACACAGAAGCCCAGCCTGATGCCCGCCAGGCTGTAGGACTTTGATAACGTCCTCAATACCAGGACATTCGGGTTGTCCTCCACAAGTGAGAGGCAGTTTGTATCTGCAAAGTCCACATATGCCTCATCAACCACGAGCACCCCGTCTATCTGCCTTGCCAGTCGGGCCACCTCATCGGGCCAGACCATAGTCCCTGAGGGTGAGTTGGGGTTGCAGAGGAATGTAACCCTTGCACCCTTTACTACTATATCTTTGGGCAGGGAGAAATCCTCACGAAAATCAAGCTCCACCGCCTCGGCATCCTGTATCTCCACCAGGGTCTTGTACAGCAAATAGGTGGGGTGAGGAAACACCACCTTGTCCCCTGGTCCTACAAATGCCCTTGAAATAATCCCCAGTAGTTCGTCGGAGCCGTTACCCACCAGTACCCTCCCTGGCCGCGTGCCAAGCACCTCTGCCACCTTTTCCCTGAGCATGGTCGCCATCGGGTCTGGGTAAAGCCTAAGGCTTGAGTTGGCGGCCTCCCTCACGGCAGCCAGGACCTTGGGGGACGGCGGGAAGGGGTTCTCGTTGGTATTTAACTTTGTATAACCCTCTTCCTGGGGCTGTTCACCGGGCACGTAGCCCTCCATCCTTTCTATGTTGTCACGAAAGAGATTCATTTAAGCCGCATCCTCACCGATTGTGCATGTGCAGGCAAACCCTCCGCCTCGGCCATAGCTATAACCTCAGTGGCAACTCCCCTCAAGGCATCCCTCGAGTAGGAAATCACGCTCGTCCTCCTAAGAAAGTCGTTCACCGTAAGACCGGAAAAGAAGCGGGCAGTGCCGCCAGTGGGCAGCACATGAGAGGGCCCTGCTATATAATCGCCCACTGCCACAGGGGAAAAACTACCCAAGAATATTGTCCCTGCATGCCTGAGTCTGGGCAGTACGGCATCAGGGTCTTTTAGGTGAAGCCCAATATGTTCCGGGGCAATCGAGTTTGCAACCTCCACGGCCTCTTCCATATCACGGGTCACTACCATAATGCCCAAGCCCTGCAAGGACTCCTCTGCAAGGTCTCTGCTGGGCAGCTCTCCAAGCTGTTTATTTATTTCTGCCTGGACGTCTTCGGCCAGGCTTCCTGACGGTGTCACCAACATGGCTGCACCGGGGTGCTCAGCTTGAGAAAGGAGGTCTGAGGCAATAAGGGCCGCATCGGCCTTATCATCTGCCAGAATCACCACCTCACTTGGCCCTGCCAGCATGTCTATATCTACGTAGCCATATACCTCCTTCTTGGCCAATGTAACAAAGACATTCCCCGGCCCGACTATCTTATCTACCCTGGGAACCGTATCAGTACCAAAGGCCAATGCGGCAATGGCCTGCACGCCGCCTATTTTATATATATCTTTAACACCCGCCTCTCTTGCCGCCACCAGCCTCTCTGGCGATACTGTGCCGTCCCTTCCAGGTGGCGTACACATAATCATCCTGTTCACACCGGCAACATGCGCCGGTACGGCACACATTAGCACTGTGGAGGGATACGAGGCCTTGCCACCAGGTACGTATATGCCCACCTTCTCTACCGGCTTGTAAAGAAGTTCGAGCGATATACCGTCGGTAGAAAGTGTGTTTGGTGCATTTATCTTAATGTGGTCTTGGAATGCAGTGATATTGTCTCTTGCCCTCTTTAGTGCCTTTAAGAGGGATTTATCAACCTTGTTATAGGCATCCTCTATCTCTTCCTCGCTAACACTCAGTGCATCCTTGGTAATTGAGGTGCCGTCAAGGGCGCAGCTATAAAACACTACGGCGTCATCTCCCCTCTCCTTCACATCTGCAAGGATTCGCCTGACGGAATCAATAAGGGAAAGCTTTTCACCAAAGATTCTTGTAGCTAGCTCAGTATCGGCACTTTGTACGAAGTGTCCTTCGAATGCGCTTAGGCGCCTTTTGATACCTGCAACCAATTTGGTGCGGTCACATTCTAAGGTGCTGACAACCTTCATCACTACTCCTTGACGGGTCTCTCCACCGTCCCAAGGGAGCGGGCCATGTCGCCTATGGATATGGGGCCACCGCGTGCCAGTCCCGATATCTGAGAGGGGTTAACATCGAGCCGATATTCACCTCCAGACCTGTAACCCAGTGCCTCGGCCATCATGGCACCGCTAAGGGTCTGAACCTTTGTCTGACCTTCTGCTCCACCCTTCGTTAAAGGCTGTATCGTACAGATGCTGACTCTATCCTGTACATGGGTAGCAGATACATAGCCCTTTACCGTCTCAAGTTTCCCCAAACCATCACCGGTGTCGGGGTCCTTCACCTCATCCTC
>JBHICS010000200.1:0-3270 GCA_046759685.1 Candidatus Brocadiales bacterium
CGGTGGTCGCCCATCGCGAAGAGAACGCAGGATATTGGATTTGGCTTCAGAAAGTGCCTCTTTTACCCTGGGCAGGACTTCCAGCGAATTTTTTAAAGATACCAGGTCCCTGGCGTTTGTGCGCCCCGAACTCACCCGTGTTGATATACGCTCTATGTCAGAAATCTCTTTTAGAAGCGAGCGTATAGACCCCCGTAGTGTGTGGTTACCGTACAACTCGCTTACTCCCTCTTGACGCAATTGTATCTTCTCGGCTGTGATGAGCGGAAAGATTATCCATTCCTTGAGGAGTCTTGCACCCATTGGCGTACAGGTCTTATCCAGCACCCATACGAGTGACCCCTCGCTCTGCCTTGTCCTCACGGTCTCCAGTAGCTCAAGCCCTCTCTGGGTGGCGGCGTCCATAAGCAGGGTGTCCTGGGTGCAGAACCGTTCCAGCTTTGTGATGTGGCCCAGGGAGTTATTCTGCGTCTCCCTCAGGTATTGTATTATCGCCCCGCCAGCCCCTATGGCAGGCCCCAGCCCCTCACACCCAAAACCCTCAAGACCGGAGGTCTCAAAGTGCTCGGTCAGCGTCCTATGTGCAGAGTCCCAAGAAAACTCCCAGCCGGGTCTCCGGGTTATAGTAATACCAAGACCTACCCCCAACTCCCTCATAAGCGCAATGTCTTGTACATCCTCCGGTATTATGCACTCGGACGGCCTCAACCGGGTGAGCTCGTCCAGCACTCGCGCACGTGTAACGTCCTCTACCTCAAACCGTCCCGTGGAAAGCTCCACCCACGAAAGACCCACCACATCCTTGCCCGGTAGTATGCCGGCAAGATAATTACTTACCTTGTCCTCCAGGAGATTATCGTCCGTAAGGGTACCTGGCGTAATTATCCTCGTAATATCCCTCTCCACTATCGCCTTCGCCTCTTTGGGGTCCTGCACCTGTTCGCAGATGGCCACCTTATGGCCGGCCTTTATGAGGCGCTGTATGTAGGGGCCCGCCGAGTGGTGGGGCACACCCGCCATGGGCACTGCCTTCTCGCCCTTGGCGCGGGACGTAAGCGCTATTCCCAGCACCCTGGAGGCTATCTTGGCGTCTTCATAAAACATCTCATAGAAATCCCCCATACGGAAAAACAGCACGGCGTCCTTACACCTCTCCTTAAAGGAGTGGTACTGCCTCATCATGGGGGTCTGGTCTGTCATATCCTTCATGTTTTAAATGCAGTCATTTGCTTTAATGAGACCTCAAAAATATAAAATCTTGGAGTCCATTGATTGCGTCAATTGTTTTTGGAGTCCACTGACTGTGTTAGTGGATATATCCCAGCGACATCCGCCTCAGGCGGACTGGACTCTATAATCACCAGGCGATCCGATTCCGCCGGATGGTTGCCCTTTATTTCACTAACCGTTTACGTCCACATAGCCCATCTGTATGGCATACTTTACCAGGCCGGCTACGCTGTGGATACCAAGTCTCTCCATTATGTTGGTCTTGTGCACCTTCACGGTCATAATACTTATGGACAATGTATCCGCTATCTCTTTATTGGAATGCCCTTCTGCCACAAGCTGTAGCACCTCCCGCTCCCTCTTGCTAAGGGGTTCTAGCCCATTCCGCCCCCTTCCCTTCTGATGGCCGCGCCTGATAAATCCCTGCGCCAACACCTTCGACATGGACGTGCAGAAAAATGTCTCCCCCCTGCTAACTGCCCTTATCGCTGCAATAAGGTCTGCAGCCGTGGACTTCTTTGCCAAATAGGCCGAGGCCCCTGCCAAGAGCATCTGCCTTAGATACTCCTCATTTGATTGGGTGGTCAGCACCACGACCTTTGTCTTCGGCACCAGACGTAGTATCTCCCTGGTCGCCTCAAAGCCGTTTAGCAAGGGCATGGTGGCGTCCATTACCACAACATCCGGTACAAGTTCCTTGGTCTTTTCAACCGCCCGGCGCCCGTCCTCTGCCTCATCCACCACCTCTATCCAATTCTCCCCCTTCAGTATGGCGCTAAGCCCCTCCCTCACTATAGTATGGTCATCTGCCAACAGTACCCTTATCTTGTCCATATCTCACAAACCTCTTTCATACTCGCAGGGGCGCTCCAGTGGGTCGTCCATACCCGGCTCACAATAAAACCCTCGAAGCGCCTTGGGAGAAACCTCCTCGACCAGGGACCTTAGACCGCCGAAAGACACGGCATCCGTCCCAAGCGTACCATTCTGAGGGATAGGGGCGCGTTGCAACTTGCCCCTACGTAGATTCTTCTCCGCCCCAGGCGGATTAGAATGACACAGGTTATTTGGGTACTTTTCCAGTGTCCTCGTCTCGAATATAGAATGTAGCGTGCGAGCTTGCTCGCACGTGGTCGTGGCAGTCATGCCATAGGCAGATCCGCTCAGGCGGACAAGCTGCCCCGCTACAGGCTCAGTGTTTGGGGACCCTTCCGGCACTCTTGTCTCGTATATATTCGGAAAGTAGTACAGGTGGGTCATACAAGAACAATCTGAAGAACCAAAGCCTTTAAGTAGTGTCTTCGAGCCTCTAAGCCCTGCCAGACGTCGGCCTAGCCTGCATTCCCACTCCTTCGGGGCGGCAAACCCCCATATAGACCTGATCCGGGTGTGGGCAAGGAGGTAGTCAATATGCCAGTGGAGTTTTTTGCCGTTGGATTGTCCTGAGACGTGGCGCCTCAACCTTTGTATAAGGTTCCTCTGGGCACTACCCACGTAGAGATAAAAACCCATAGGAAAGATATGCCTACCTAAGCTCCCAACCTTGAGTCGACAACCCTTCTTGAGCTCTGCCGTCAGTAGATAGACACCGCCACTAAAGGGCAACGCAGTAGATGATAAGGAAGGCCACGACAAGCCCATAATACACCAAAATGCCTTTTTACTGTAACCCTCTTACTTATTTATTCTTAGTAATCATCCGTTCCTGGACCCTGGCCGGGTCTGCGGGGGCTACTTCCAAGGTGCTTTCTACACCATCCACACCTACAGTGACCTGAACCAAGGGCATGTCCTTTGCCTTGCTAAATCGAGCCGTAAGCCTGGCCGCTGCCAGTAAGTTCTCATCGGTGAGGTCGCCGCGCACCAAACACAGTGGACCAGGTATATCGGCAAGACGCAGCAGCGCGTCACCTTCCCGGACGAGGGTTTCCAGCCTCTGGTTCTCCGCATCGTCCCTGCCCACTACGGCCTTGGTGTGGCCGTCCAGCCGGAAATGCCTCCCCGACTTGAGCAAGTTTACATCCCTCACGTCACAGTCTA
>JBHICS010000201.1:0-3257 GCA_046759685.1 Candidatus Brocadiales bacterium
CGCGACAAATACCGTCAGTGCTACTATACCTGTAGATAGCGGTGCTTTTCAGCAACAAATGGGAATAGCCGTTAGCCCCGACGGCTCAACTGTCTATATGACAAACCAGCCCTCTGGCGGCGTTTTGGTCATTGATGCGGCTACAAATGCTCAAACGAGTACTATTCCAGCGTCATCTCCTACTGATGTAGCATTTAGCCCCGACGGCTCTACTGCATATGTATCAAGTGGAAGCCACACCTTATCGGTCGTTGACACTGCTACAAATACCGTAACGGACACTGTATCGTTGTCGTTAAATCGTTTGCCTTGGAGTGCGACTGTTAGCCCCGACGGCTCCGCTGTTTATGTGGTTAACAGGGACAACCCCGATGGCACCGTTTCAGTCATCGACACAGCCACAAATACTGAGGTGGCTACTGTGTCAGTAGGCCGCTACCCTCACATAGCAGCCGTCAGCCCAGACGGGTCCACCGTCTACGTGGGAAACATGGATGGCATCGTCTCGGTCATTGATACGGCTACTAATAACATAACTGCCACTATTCCTACGGGTCACAGCAACAATGGCGTAGGATTTAGTCCTGATGGTTCCACTGCCTACATGACAAACTGGGATAGCACGATTTCAGTCATAGACACAGCCACAAATACCTTGATCGAAACCATTTCCCTACCACAGAGTTCCCTAGCTATAGAAATTGCCATCCAGTTTTCGGGGTATCCGCTGGGTGTTTATGTGGATGCAGGGGCGCCTGTAGAGGCACTGCTTGATGCAGGCTTTGATGTGATGCAGCTATTTCTGGCCGGCGTCACCGTTGACCAGTTGTTTGCCGCAGGCGTCACGGAGCAGCAGTTGGCAGACGCCGGTATTACCATAGCCTCAGGTCCTGCGTCTTCAGACACCGTCCCATCCGTCCCATCCTCAACCACATGGGGGCTGATCATCATGGCCCTTATCCTAGCCGCTTCGGGGATGTGGAGGGTGAGAGAACATAGCCAACTGGAATACTAATATTTCCTCCCCCTCGACGGGGGAGGATAAATCACGCCAGAAACACCAGATTCTTCTCCGCCTCAGGCGGATCAGAATGACATAGGCTATTAAAGCGACTTTTTCAGAAGCCACATAATGTTTTTGTAATGTCTTTCTGAAGGTTGCCTTTTACCGTTCTCCCAGTTCCTCAGTGTATATGGGTCAATGCCTAGATGATGGGCTAATTTCTTCTGGTTGAGGCCCAAAATCGCCGCCAAACGACTATCTTCTCACCAACGGCCTTGGCTGACGGATCATATGGCACATGGCCCAGGAACTCAATAATCCTTGGAATATATGACACCTTTGGACTTGACCGGTTATTTTCCCAGTTATATATTGATGCGGTATTGACTCCAAGCATTTGAGCGGCTTCTCTTTAGAGGAGTCCCAGGTCGAGCCGTCTTTTCCTTAGATGGTCTCCTAAGGTCTTAACTTCTTCAGGGTAGGCATTTGTAAGAGGGTCGGGCATAAAGGTTCAAATCTAAAGATATTAAAAAGTTTGATGAAGTCCACAGGGCTCGTCTTGACGCACCTCTATAAAAAGGAGGCTCCTTATCTACAGGGTCCGGCCCAAGAATCTTGACAGCTGTCCGGGGCGGCATAGCGATGAGTGTAATTGACCTGGAACATAAACGCTTCCATCGTATCGCCTGTCTGACGATTGTCCTTGTCGGGCTTATCGTCTACTCCAATACCATCCACTCCAGCTTTCACTTTGACGACTCCCTTGCCATCGTTAACAATCCCTTAATCAGGGACCTCCGCAACATCCCCCAATTCTTTCAAAAAGATGCATACGGATCCGCGTCGCGAGGTGTGGCAACCACGAGTTTTGCCATAAGTTATTACCTCTCAGGGTCATCCGTTGCGGGCTACCACTGGGCAAACATCTCTATCCACCTGCTGAATGGCATTCTGGTGTACTTCCTCGCAGTAATTATCCTCAACCAATATTTCACAGAGGCCGGCGGCAGGGATACTGCTAAAGTGCATGCCCTCGCCCTTTTCGCGGCCCTTTTGTTTACCACCTCCCCGATACAGACACACACGGTCAATTACATAGTGCAGAGAAGCGGCGAACTAGCCACAACATTTTATCTTCTCTCTTTTATATTCTTTACAAAGGCAGTTTCCCAAAATAGTGTCAGCGTGCCCCTGTATGCGTGGAGTGTTGTATTTTTTCTTGGTGGTATCTGGTGCAAAGAGATCGCTTATACGGCCTTTATAATGATGTTTTTGTACTACCTTTGTTTTGTCTCCAGGGGCTGGCGTGGCTGGCCACGATGTCTTAAGTTGATGTCCCCGTATATCGTCCTGGCAGTTGTAAGCATGCATCTGGTAGTGCCCCTCCATAATGCGCCACCACTTGGTGTACAACTACCCATTGGGGAAGATATAACAGCTACCGTTGAACATCCCTGGCAATATCCACTCACCCAGGCTCATGTAATAATAGAATATATAAAGCTCCTTGCATTGCCACTACCTGGCAGGCTCAACGTAGATTACGATGTAACACCGGTAGACACCATCTGGGAGCCTTACACAGCAGCCTGTGCAATAATCATTATCGGCCTACTATGTGTTGCGCTTACATTTCTCAATAAGACAAGACTCCTGGCCTTCTCTACACTCTGGTTTCTAGTAACACTCATCCCTACCAGCAGCATCTTCCCGCTGGGTGAGTTCATGACCTGTTATCGGCTGTACCTCCCTGGGCTGGGTTTTTACTTGCTCCTGGTGGCGGGTGTTCATAAGGTATTTTGCTACCTCGGTGCAAGAAGGGGCATTGAGCAGAAACAGCTGTGGCAGACAGAGCTGGTAGTTTTTATCAGTATTGTACTGTTCTATAGCGTCTGTGCATATGAGCATAACAAGGTATGGAAGACAGACATCACACTATGGGAGGATGTAGTAAAGAAATCTCCCAATAAGTTGAGGCCTTACTACAACCTTGGCTTCGCCTGCCAAGCTGAGGGGCTTGTGAATAGGGCGATGGAAGAATACTCCAGGTGTGAGGAGCTTTATGCAAATACACCTAACATGAGGAGTAAAATAGAGTCGGAAATCTGCAGTTTGGCATGTAATAACATGGGAGGCGTTTATTTTAAAGCAAAGCAATATAACAAGGCTATAACCGCCTTTAAGAAGGCCCGGGAGATTAATTACTATAACGTCCATGCCTACAGCAATCTTGGAATGGCATACATCTTAACTG
>JBHICS010000202.1:0-3243 GCA_046759685.1 Candidatus Brocadiales bacterium
TGACCCTTTTTACCCTCTAAAGATTCAAGTAAGCCGGTCTCCTCACCACATATGTATGCCCCAGCCCCACGATGAACAACCATCTCCAGGTCGAAGCCTGTGCCCAGGATACCCTTGCCCAAATACCCTTTGGCGTAGGCATCGTTTATTGCGCCCTGAAGCCTCTCAATACTCTTTACGTACTCACCGCGGACGTAGATAAATGCGCTGTGGATGCCAACGGCATAAGAGGTAATAATAGAGCCCTCTACAACTGCGTGCGGGTCTTGTTCCATCAGGGGCCTGTCCTTAAATGTGCCGGGCTCGCCCTCATCGGCGTTTACCGTAAGATATTTGGGCTTGGGCGCATCCTTGGGAATAAAGCTCCACTTCTTCCCTGTTGGAAAGCCAGCGCCGCCCCTGCCTCGAAGGCCCGACTTATTCACCTCTTCGACGATTTCCTCTGGCTTCATCTCGCCAAGGGCCTTCTTCAGCGCCTTATAGCCGCCTCCGCGTTCGTACACCCCTAAGGTGTGTGAACTCTTTTTCCCAAAATTCTTTGTAAGGATAGCCTTGCCCATAATGATTACTTAAGTGAGCCCAGTATCTTGTCTATTGATTCCTTTGTAAGATTCTCGTGAAAATCATCGTTTATCTGCATCACAGGGGCCGTGCCACAGTATCCCAGACACTCCACCGCAGACAGTGTAAACTTTCCGTCTTTGGTGGTCTCTCCCGGTTTGATCTTCAACTTCTTTTTCATATACTCTAACAGGTCTTCTGCACCCAAGAGTGAGCAACCTATGTTTGTGCAGAGCTGGAGGTGATAAGTGCCCAGGGGTTTTGCGGTGTACATGGTATAGAAGCTGCGTACCTCCTGCACCCTTACCGTGGGCACACCCACTATCTTAGCCACATACTCTTCCACCTCAGGTGTAATAGCAGAAAACTCCTGTTGTGCCAGCCATAGGGCAGGTAGCAGGGCCGCACCCTTTTCAGGGTATTTGGCCTGTACCGCCTTAAATTTCTCCTTGGTTTTGCCAGAAAATTCAACCATCTCTCATTCCTTATCTATCGCACTCGCCACCTATCATGTTTACCGAACCAAAGGTGGGAACTATGTCAGCTATCATGCCGCCCTCTATCATCTTTGACACACCCGACATAATGCAGAATGATGGGGGTCTGCACCTCATCTTATATGGTTTGCCCGTACCATCACTAACGATATAAAAACCCAATTCCCCATTGGCCCCCTCGACCGCCTGATAGACCTCACCCTCGGGTGGGCAGATACCGTGACCGTTCATAAACAGCTTAAAATGGTTTATTAAGGCCTCCATATTGCCATAGACCTCTTGCTTGGTCGGGAAGGTCATCCTTTTATCCGCTACCTTCACCGGGCCAGACGGCATTTTCGCCAGGGCCTGTTCGATAATCCTCATACTCTGCTGCATCTCCTCCATGCGGCAGAGATAGCGGTCGTAGTTGTCTCCGTTGGTGCCCACGGGCACGTCAAAATCCATCTGTGCATACGCCATATATGGCTGGGCCTTCCGTACGTCGTATGGTACGCCAGTTGAGCGGAGACACGGCCCGGTAAAACCGTGTGATATGGCGTCATCAGGGGTTATGGCGCCCACCCCTTTCACCCTGTCCACAAATATCCGGTTCTTTGTTAGGAGCCCATGTATCTCCTTTAGCACGTCCCTGACCAACTTGATCGTACTCAGGGTCTTGCCGCGAAAATCCTCTGGAAGGTCGTCCTTTACCCCGCCTATCCTTCCGTAACTAGGGGTAACACCCCTACCTCCCGAGGCATCCTCTATAAGCTTCCATACCTCCTCCCTGGCCTTTATCATGTAGAGAAATGCCGTGAGTGCGCCTAACTCCATCGCCGAGGCGCCAATACAAGTGAGGTGGTCGGATAGTCGGGATATTTCGCTCATTAAGGTGCGGATGTATTTGCAACGCTCGGGCACTTCGACCCCAAAAAGTTTCTCTACCGCCATGGCGTAGCCAAAGTTATTTATAATGGGCGACACATAGTTTAACCTGTCCGTATAGATTATGGCCTGGTGATACGTGCGGTTCTCACACATCTTTTCAAAGCCCCTGTGCAAGTATCCGATATGCACATCGGTGCTCACCACCGTCTCCCCATCCAGTTCTAGGAACATCCTTATGGTGCCATGCATGGCAGGATGAGACGGACCCATTTGCAGGGTCATCTCTTTGGTGTGGATTTCCTTGGCTAGTGTGCTCATCTTCTCCATGAAAATTTATCTCTAACTTTCTGGAAGAACAAGGGGTTGGCGCTTGTCCACAGGATAGTCCTTCCTGAGGGGATGGCCTTCGAACTCCTCATATAATAGAATCCTCCTCAGGTCAGGATGGCCATTAAACTTTATGCCATACATGTCCCAACATTCTCGCTCAAACCAGTTGGCCACCGACCAGAGTGAGCTAATCGAGTCAATCGTAGGGTCTGCTTCCGACAGAGGCACCTTTATGCGCACCCTTTGCTTATTCTTTAAGGAATAGAGGTGATAAACCACCTCGAAGCGTAAGTCCTTTTTTCCAAGGTAATCAACCGCCGTCAGGTCCATAAGAAAATTGTATGAGAGGTCCGGGTCTTCCTTAAGGAAGCGGCATATCTCCGCTATGTCTACCCTCTTGACCAACGCCGTATCATCGCCCCTGAAAGCGTGCGTTTCTATAATGGAATTAGGAAATTGCTCCTTCAGTTTTTTCAGCGTAATGCTATCAGCCATCAAATCTCCTGCTTCTGATTCTGTATCCTCTCTTGGAGTTTCATTATGCCCTCCAATACCGTCTCGGGTCTGGGCGGGCATCCTGGTATGTATACGTCGACGGGTACGATGGTATCTATGCCTTGCACCGTAGCATAGTTATCGTAAGGACCACCTGAGCAGGTACAGCCCCCAAAAGCCACCACCCACTTGGGCTCGCACATCTGTTCCCAAACCCTCTTGAGTATAGGGGCCTGTTTATGACTAATGGTACCCACCACGAAGAGTACGTCAGACTGCCTAGGAGAAAAACGGGGCAGGCCCGCACCAAAGCGGTCTATATCATAGTGGCTTGCAGCGGCGGCCATAAACTCCATACCGCAGCATGCAGTTACGAACGGATATAAAAACAGGGAATATTTCCTGGCCCAGCCCAGGGCCTTATCCAACCTGGAGAGGACTACGCTCCCACCCAAAGCGTCCTCTAACGCCATTCCAGCGCACCCTCCTT
>JBHICS010000203.1:0-3225 GCA_046759685.1 Candidatus Brocadiales bacterium
GAGCAGTCGTTACCAACGATGAGCGCGTCGCCGAACTGGTACGAATGCTCAGAAACCATGGAAGACATGAGAAATATCTCCATGAAATCGAAGGCTACAACAGCAGGCTTGATGCACTTCAGGCCGCCGTACTCTCGGTAAAACTGAAATACCTTGATGAGTGGAATGAAAAGCGAAGACAGCATGCCCAATGCTACGATAGGCTGCTGTCGCCTGTAAAGGATGTGATTGCCCCAAAGATACCAGATAAGGTTAAGCCAGTATACCACCTGTATGTTATAAAGGTCAGGGACAGAGACCTATTGAGAAAGAAACTAAAGGAAGAAAATATTGAAACGGGCATACACTACCCCGTTCCACTGCACCTTCAGCCGGCCTTTACCTATCTTGGATTGGGGAAGGGCTCGTTCCCCATAGCTGAGGAGGCCGCTTCGACTGTCCTGAGTCTACCTCTATATCCAGAGATGACACAGGAACAAATCGAAACGGTTGTAGAAGCCATAAAACAGCACGTAAAATAGCTTAAAAGGAGGTTTACCAGGTATTCCGTGTCTAGCAGTCTGCAAAAGCTCTCCGTTGTACTCCCCCTGCATAACGAAGAAGAGACCCTCAAGGAACTCCACTCCAGGCTTCGGGTTGTCCTTGAAGGATTAGACAATCCCTATGAAATTATATTTGTAGACGACGGGAGCACTGACAAGAGCTTTGAGATTCTCAAGGACATCAATGCCAACAACCCCTGTGTGAGGGTTGTACGGTTCAAGAAGAATTGCGGCGAGACAGCGGCCCTGGCCGCTGGGTTTCGTGCGGCAAGGGGCGAGAACATCGTAACCATGGATGCAGACTTGCAGAGCGAACCCAAGGACATACCCAGATTACTCGAACAACTCAAAGACTACGACGTGGTTTGGGGCCAGCGTACAAAGAGACAGGATGACCCCATAAGAAAGATGTTCTCTTGGGTGGGTAATTTCGTTAGAAGGCGGATGATGGGTGATGAAGCAATGGACGCAGGTTCCCCACTGAGGGTCATGAAAAAAGAGGTAACCGAAAAGGTAAAATTATTCAAGGGCCTACACCGTTTCTATCCAACCCTCTGCCGTATGGAGGGCTTCCGTGTGAAGGAAATTCCTATAATCCATTACCCGAGGGAACATGGCCAATCTAAGTACAACATCAGAAATCGTCTATTCAAGTATCTGGTAGACCTCCTGGCGGTAAAGTGGATGCACAACAGACGTATTGACTATGAAATAATAGAAGAAATAAATGAACGAGCTTCTTAGGAAAGAACTGCCTTGGGTCCCTATTTTAACAGTCCTATGTCTTTTCCTCTATCTGCCTTGTCTGGGCAACAGGGACCTATGGGGAAGTGTCGAGCCGCAGTATGCAGAAGTGGCCAGGGAAGCTGTAGTAGACGGATACTGGGTCGTACCTCACTTTAACGGTGTAGATTATACTATAAAACCGCCCCTCTACCCATGGCTCATTGCAATTGCAAGCATCCCTATTGGCGACGTTACAGAATTTACCGCCAGGCTGCCATCCGCCCTCAGCGCCCTGGGCATGGTTTTGGTAGTGTACCTCCTTGGGAATGAACTTTTCAGCCAGCGCGTGGGACTGCTTGCGGCCCTAATACTTGCATCATCACCACAGTTCTATAAATCTGCCTGCATGGTCCGTATAGACATGCCCCTTGCATTCTTCGCCACGTCCAGCCTTTTCACATTTTACCTCGGCTTTACTCAGTCCAAAAATATCTACTACTACCTGGGAGGATTCTTTGCTGCCCTGGCAGCACTGATAAAGGGGCCTCTTGTGCCACTGATGATCGCTGCAATAGCATTGCTGTACCTCTATTCCAGAAAAGAACTAAGGGTCTTTAGTGGGACAAGGGCAATCCTCACCGGATGTGTTTTTGTTGCAACCATCACGTGCTGGCTCCTGCCGGCTTACCTGGAAGGGGGACATGCTTATGTGAATGCGCTCTTTAGATGGTTGGAAGTATACGCAACAGGTGAAATCCACTCAGAAAGTTTCTACTTTTACCTGCTGGAGCTGTTCGGGCTTGGACCCTGGGCCTTACTCATACCTGTCGCCATCTCTACGTTTTATAAAAACAAAGCAGAAGGGTTGAGGTTGCCATGCATATGGTTTCTGGTTATGTTGACCATCTTCAGCATGATCACCAGCAAACATAGCAGGTATCTATTGCCCCTCTATCCTGCTGCAGCATTGCTTGCCGCAGTCCCCTTGGACAGATACCTGGAAAAAAGCTCACCTGCATGGCAAAACCTAAAGGCCTTTCCCCTCCTGTTATTTGCCGTGATCGTAGGGATTGAAATAGCCCTGCTGGAATCTCACTCCCTCCCAACCCCTGCCCTGAGCCTTGCCCTTGGTGCTGTATGTCTGCTTGCAGCAATATACTTTGCATTACGGGGCGGACAGTACCGTCTTATCTTTGGGGCCATATTCCTGGTACTCATCGCATTTGGGGTAAGCCGCTATCAGTTCCTTATGCCAAGGGAGAATGAAAAGAGGTCAGAAAAGGCCCTCTGCCAGGGCATCGTGAGCTCCATGGCGCCCGGCGCAGAGTGGGCCGTGTATAAGGGTCTCAGGTCTGCACATACATTTTACACCAAGACGTATCCCAAAAGTGTTAACAGCGAAACGGATTTGGTAGAATTCTTCTCCTCTAAGGAAAGGGTCTATTGCCTGATAAGGGAAGAACAACTCCAAGGGCTAAAACTTTCTGTGACAGAGGTGGCCAGGCTAAAGGGACCGGCTAAGCACAATTCTGTGTTTATACTGATTTCTAACCGGCCAACTGGCGGGTAAGCCGTTGCCAAATCTTAATAAAGGTACCGAATGAAAGGATATTTAAACAAAGAGCCACTATTTCAAGAACGTCTTTATCCTATAATCTTGGTTCTCCTCTGCCTGACACTGTACATCCCCAACCTGGGCGGAAGAGACCTGTGGTGCGGCCGGGAGACCCTGTACGCTGAGATAGCGAGGGAGACCCTCCTCGACGGACACTGGTTCGTACCATACTTCAACGGCGAGATATACTATAATAAACCACCCCTCTACTTCTGGCTCATTGCCCTGGTGAGCATCCCGGTAGGGGATGTAACGGAATTCACGCTCAGGCTACCCTCAGCCCTCTCAGCCCTGGGCACAGTGCTTGTGGTCTATTTCCTGGGCAAGAGGCTTTATAGCGCA
>JBHICS010000204.1:0-3181 GCA_046759685.1 Candidatus Brocadiales bacterium
ATCCGTTGCATTTCTCCGGATCAATTACTATCCTTCCCATTTAATACCCTTCTACAAGACCAATTCGACGTTATGGCATATAATCAATTTTGTCCGGGGGGGCTGGCTTTGTCAATGATAATGTGAGGGAGAAAGTAAAGTGTGGCAAAATCCCGGCCCTATAAGCATTTGCAATAATCGACAAAAGAAAATATAATTTAACCGAGCGGATAGCGCTGTTCATTATTATGATTATGAATGAATCTTGGTATAATGACATTAACGGAAATTATTGACCGGTTGATATTTCTGGGAGAACAGAAATGAGACCCACATTCATTCTCAGCATACTCTTTTCCTTCATATTGCTTACGTGCACGGGTCTTGCGACTCCAGCGGTTGCAGAAAAGGTATTCGACCCCGTCTGTGAGATGAAGATTGAGACAACCGATGAAACTACTGTACTGGCAGATTATGATGGTAAGACCTACAGCTTCTGCTCAGAAAAGTGCTTCAGTAAATTTGAGCAGTCTCCAGACGATTATGCCTGCCCCTGCCCACCTGGGAGCGATGACTGCGCCCACTGTCAGGGCAGAGCTGCGCGGTGCCCATGCAGTATAGAAAAGCACCAGAAGGCCCATAAGGGACACGGACACCACGAAGGACACGACCATTAAAGAGTGGCTGTCTTTACCCGGTGGGAATGGCACTCGATATTAACGGCCACAGGCAGGCTGGCAATATGGCAGGGCCCCTTTTCGACGTGTACGGCCAGGGCAGTTATCCTGCCGCCAAGTCCCTGTGGGCCAATACCGAGGTCGTTAATCTTACAAAGGAGTTCCTGTTCCAGCTCACGGATGTGACGGTCTTTGTGTGGAGCACCAACCTGTCTTAAAAGAGACCTCTTTGCCAGGAGGGTGCACATATCAAAGGTGCCCCCCAGGCCTACGCCGATTATGTTTGGCGGACAGGCCTTTGCCGCACCCTGTCTGACGGCACTGACTATAAAATCTACCACACCCTGTCTTCCCATGGCAGGTGTAAGCATTGCTGTGCGGCTCTGGTTCTCACAGCCTCCGCCCTTGGCCATCACTGTTAGGCCGAGTTTATCACCTGGTACTGCCTCCAAATGTATCATACACGGTGTGTTGTCACCGGTATTTACACGCAGGAGAGGATCTTTCACCATAGAGGCCCTCAGGCGTCCGCTTTTATAACCCAGGGAGACCCCGCGCTGTATGGATTTCTCAAAATCTCCTCCCACAATTCTAAGCTCCTGACCCATCTCAACAAACACAATTGTGGCACCTGTATCCTGGCATGCGGGATAAATCCCCTCCCGAGCGATGCGGGCGTTTTCCAGTATCTGCGCCAGTATGTCGCGACCAATGGGGGATTCTTCCTTTCTGAGGGCGTCTTCCAGGGCCGAGATTAGGTCATCGTTCAGCTCATGATTGGCAGCAATACAGAGTTTTTTTATGGTTTCCGTGATTATTCCTATGTCTATTGTTCTCATGGTCCTTACACCTTCATGCGTCCTTTTACACAAAGGTCTCGTCAGAAGCGCAAATCAGAGAGGAATGGGTTAGAGCGTTTCTCACTGCCAATGGTTGTGGAAGGGCCGTGGCCCGGGTATACTTCTACGTCGTCCCCCAGCGGCAGGAGTTTTTTCTGTATAGAGGTTGCTAGTTCCTCGAAGGAGCATCCGGGGAAATCGGTGCGGCCAACCGAGCCCGCAAACAGGGTATCACCAACAAACGCCTTGTCCTCTGTGAGGTAACAGACGCCGCCCTTCGAGTGGCCGGGTGTGTGTGCTACCCTCAATTTTATATTGTCGAAACTTATTGTGTCTCCATCAGCTATGAACCTGTCCACAGAGGGTTTCTCTACCATTGGGCATCCAAAGTATCTGGCCTGTTCCTCGAGGCTGTCCAATAATTCCAGGTCACCTTTGTGGATGAGAAAGGGTGCGGAGGTGAGTTCCTTAAGTCTCTTAGCAGCTCCTACATGGTCAAAGTGGCCGTGGGTGGCAAGGATGTATTTTACGTTTCCCAAAAGTCCACGGGCCTCAAGCACTCGCATAATGTTATCGGGGTCTGCGCCGGGGTCAATGACTGCCGCCTCTCCGCCCTCCCGTGAGCCAAGGATATAACAATTTACTGCTAGCGGGCCTACCTCCAGTGTTTCCAGTATCATCTCTATGTATTATGCCTCTAAAATGGTGACAAGAATATGCAAAAAGCTTAAAGAGACCTCTTAAAAACCCTGTGTCCGTCTCTGGTGTGAAGTGAAACGGCCGAAGTCATTGCCATAGACAAATTCGTATTTAGCGAAAATGTAGCGTGCGAGCTTGCTCGCACGTAATCGTGGCGGCAAGTCGTGCCAGCGAAGTAAAACTTTGTTGTCTGCCATTGGTCTTCGAATGTCTTTGGTAGGCAACGGCCTTTATGGGCGTTGATATTTTCTTCGCCGAGATTCTTCTCCGCCTTAGGCGGATCAGAATGACATGGTATTAGGTTGATTTTTGTAAAGGTCTTTTAAAAATTATACAGTTACTTGCAGTAGTTTCCAAGTCTACTTTGCTGCAGCCATAGTACAATCCGCACATATCTTGATGAGCATACCTCTTTGTCCCCTCCCTTGATACCTTTGTTTTCCCCCTCCCTTGATGGGAGAGGCTAGGGGAGGACAGAGGGTATTGTTACGAAAGGCCACAAAATTTGCAACTTATGGTTACGGTGTTTCTTGGTCAGATAATAGGTGCCTGCCATACTGTGAGACGTATCTTTGGGGTTCTTAAGATAAGGTTAACTGGTGTGTTCTACAGGGGTTACATCATTTCTATGAAAACAAAAGTCTGTAGTCTGTGGTATATGGTATGGATGTTGCTTATTGTTAGGGAACTGACCGTGATTTAATCATGGGTTGGAACACTGGAACCAAAGCCTGTCTTTTTGCGACGTCCGTGAAATTATTGGTTTTCTGGTGTAGAGGATAGGCCCGAACCCATAATATGGGTCTCAGGCGGTAGATAGCTAGGCCCTCAGCTGTTGCCGTGCCTATTTATAGGGCCTATCCTCATTTTGTGAACTTTAGTTGCTTGATTTTTGCTGCAGGGAAATACACTATTAGGACGCGGTGAGTCTATTTTTTAGGTTTGCCGGCGGCAACAGGGCTGAAGACAACCTCCGAACCGTCACTG
>JBHICS010000205.1:0-3198 GCA_046759685.1 Candidatus Brocadiales bacterium
AACTAGATCTATGCCCAGCTCCTTCAGACTGTCCAGGTATATCTGCTGTGAGTCATCGGGTGCGGGCTTGAGTATGACCTGGAACTGGTAGTAATGTTGAAGCCGGTTTGGGTTGTCACCATAGCGACCATCGGTTGGCCTTCGGGAGGGCTCTACGTAGGCCCCCCTCCAGGGTTCTGGCCCTAAACATCTCAAAAAGGTGGCCGGGTTGAACGTCCCGGCGCCCACCTCGATATCGTAGGGTTGCATCAACAGGCACCCGCGCTCTGCCCAGTAGTTTTCGAGCCTGAGGATTATTTCCTGAAAACTCAGTGGGTGATTACTTCCTCGCGCACTCATCCACCTTCCCTTGTACGAGTTCGACGGTATGGAGTATGGCAGGAAGTATGACCCGCAGACACTCCTCTACCCCCTTCGGGCTGCCTGGCAAATTTATAATGAGGCACTGTCCGGCCACTCCTGCAACGGCACGCGAACCCATGGCCCTAGGAGTAATTCTAAGACTCTCCATGCGCATGGCCTCGGCATAGCCGGGGAGTTCCTTCTCTATTACCTCTCGGGTCGCTTCAGGGGTAACGTCTCTTGGCGCAACCCCTGTACCACCGGTCGTGAGGATGAGGTCAACCTCTCCCTTCCATTCGTTGAGCTTTTTGATGATGATGTCCTTCTCGTCAGGTATCACGTCATAGAGTGCAATCTTAGCGCCTATCTCCCCCAAGAGAATCTCCCTAATAACCTCTCCGCTCTTATCCTCTCTTTCGCCACGGGAGCCCTTATCACTTATGGTCAGGATGGCCGCTTTTATCGGAACCGTGCCGTGTTCGTGATGTTCGTGCGACCTCAACGATCGTCCTCCGCTTAGCTTAATCAAGTATCTTTATCTCATCACCCACTCGTACAACACCACCTGTCAGGACCCTGCTAAAAATACCCTCACGAGGCATTATGCAGTCTCCGGCCTTATAATATATGGCACAGCGGTCGTGGCACTCCTTACCTATCTGGGTTATCTCTAATAGTGCATTCTTGCCCACCTTAAGTCTGGTCCCCAATCGGAGGAGCTTTAGGTTAAGGCCTTCAGTTACAATATTTTCGCCAAAATCACCGGAGTCTAGGTCCAGCCCCTTTTCCCTCATCACATCTGCACTTTCCAGCGCTAGGAGACTTACCTGCCGGTGGCCCGGGCCGGCATGGGCATCTCTTTCAATGCCATAGTCCTCAATGAGTCTTACTTCACCCACATCCTCCTTTTGGATGCCCTTCTTCTCGCTTATACACACGGCCACTACCCTTCCGCCATTGTTTTCTTTGGTCATAATGACTTCTTTCTGTAAATAACACTTACAACCGGAATATATCACGAATATACCATACAGGTCAAGTCGAGATGTTGCATCGTAGAGAGATGGAACGGGAGAGGGGCTGAGTGAAATAGCGTTTGACTGTAGGACCTTTTGATGTATACTCGGCGAAAACTTCACGGGCAGGAGAAGTGCTTCCAATAAAAGCTTACCGAGGGAAGGTGTACTAATGGAGATATCACGTTCTAATGGCTTCCTCTTGATAATCACTGGAGCGGTTCTTGGCATAGTGAGTACGCATGCTGATGCGATTGGTTTAGGCTCACCTGCCACCGGATTTAGTTGGGAACAGGGTTTGGGGACCTTTATCGGCGCACTTGCTATTATATTCGGCATATACCTGATAAAACTTGACGCTAGGTTGTTAGTGCTGATAGGACTTGTTGTTACCGCATTTGCGGTGCTGGCAGATAAGATAGGAATGGGTGCACCGGGATATGGATGCCCGCAGGGTATTGTCACTTTTTTAGGATTAGCCATATTTTTCATGGGGGCAAATTCGCTCAAGGCCAAGGCTTAACATAGGGCATATTATATACCTTCAATCTTATTAGGCAGCAGCCTTTCGGGTCCTTGGCCGCAGCCTTTCTTTTTGCTTCTTTTATTTGTTTATGCTATTATTCGTTTATGCCTGAAATATTTAACAATACAAAGGTGTTGATAGCAGATAACCTCCCCGAGGTATGTGATGACATCCTCAAAGGGGCGGGTATAAGGGTTGCGAAGAAACCCGGCCTCGCACCAAAGGAACTCAAAGAAGAGATTAAGGGCTACGATGGCGTAATCGTCCGCAGTCAGGCGAAGCTGACGGGAGATGTCCTGGGTTCTGCCGTCAAATTGCGCGCCGTATGTAGGGCCGGTGTGGGGATAGATAACGTGGATATAGCAAGCGCCACCAAGAGGGGTGTGGTGGTGATGAACACCCCTGAGGGTAACACGATATCTACCGCAGAGCATACCATTGGTTTATTATTCGCCCTGGCAAGGAAGTTGTCTCAGGCACACCAGTCGCTGAGGGAGGGCCAGTGGGAACGTAAAAAGTTCGTTGGGACTCAGGTCTCCGGAAAGACCCTCGGTATAATCGGCCTAGGTCGTATTGGGCGGCAGGTGTCAAAGCGCGCTGCTGCACTTGAGATGAAGGTGGTCGCATATGACCCATATATCTCACCTGAGATAGCAGACCAATACCCCATAAACAAGGTGAATAAACTTGAAAACTTACTCAAAGAGGCCGACTTCATAACAATCCACGTACCCCTCAATAATTCCACCAGGAATATGATAACAAAACGAGAGTTTGGTCTCATGAAGAAGGGTGTGGGGATTGTAAACTGTGCCAGGGGTGGAATTGTATCAGAAAATGACCTTTATGATGCAATTGTCTCCGAGAAAGTATCTTGTGCGGCATTAGACGTGTTTGAAGTTGAACCGCCCAAGGGTAATAGGCTGCTTGAGTTAGAGCAGGTTATCGCCACACCACATCTGGGTGCACAGACCAGTGAGGCCCAGAAGGCGGTTGCAGTTGAGGCTGCAGAGCAAATGGTCGATGCGCTTTCCGGCAAGGGGTTCCGCAATGCACTAAACCTGCCGGTCGTTAACCCGGAAGAGTTCGAGCAGCTACGTCCGTTTATGGACTTTACCGAGAGGATGGGTTCATTCCTCATGCAGTTGACGGACTGCGGGGTGCGGTCCGTTACGCTTATCTATGCCGGAGAAATTGCCAAAAAGAATACCCGCCTTGTGACCGACAGCTTCCTTGTAGGGCTGCTCAAGCCCTGTATGGACGAGGGGGCCAACCTGGTGAGCGCCCCAATTCTGGCCATGGAAAGCGGCATGG
>JBHICS010000206.1:0-3186 GCA_046759685.1 Candidatus Brocadiales bacterium
ATTAAACAAAAAACGGCAGTGTTAGTTATAGAAGCCTGATTTATCAGGCAGAGTTGCAGTGTATATCTTGATGTACCACACTTACCTGGATTGAATTGAAGCAATAAATCATGGCAAGAAGGCCGAAGATAAAGATTACCATAACGGAGCAGGTGCGCCCCGCACCCTGCCACAGGGGACACAAGATTGGCCAGAGCTTCGACTTTGACACAGAGCGGGGTAAACTCTGCCCCATGATAATGCACGTCCTCTTTCCGGCAATAGATATCCTGAGATACGGCGGTTCATTCCCGTGGTCAGACAATCCCCACAAGGCGGCCTTTGCCTGCCCCGACCCAAAGACCCTGCTCGTCTTCGAGATAGAGAGGGTGGAGGGCTAGAGTTAGGTAACCTACGTAAGAACCCCTATTTCTTATTCTCAAATATGATACCTTTGCGAAATGCGAATTCTTGTCACTATTTTTAAAATGTAGCGTGCGAGCTAGTCTCGCACGTTCGATGGACAGACCAACGTAGGGGCACGACATGTTGTGTCCCTACGGTTGAACGTGGCAGTCCGCCTAAGGCGGACCACGCTACACAAAAAATGCCATTCAACGCATGTCTAAATAACAGGAAGCTTAGTCCTTGACAACCGGTTGGAGTTGTTTTATACCTACGCTACTAATTATCATGGTGGGGGGGGCTCGCGAGGATTCGCAACAAGGGAAATGAAGGCTACAAAGGGCTCCTTAAACTATCACTTCGTAGGACTCGGCGGTAGCGGTATGAGCGCCCTTGCCCAGTTACTAAGGGCGAGGGGGCATACAGTGAGCGGTTCAGATAGGAACCTGGATAGGGGGTTGAACCACACCCTCTTCCATAAACTTTCCCGCCTTGGCATAAGCTGCCTACCCCAAAACGGCTCAGGTCTGGAAAACGGTGTTGATATAGTAGTGGTCTCCACCGCCGTGGAAGAGAGCAATCCCGACATTAAAATGGCCCGAGAGAGGGGCATCCCCATCGTAAACCGCGCTGCCCTTCTTGCCGTCCTCTTCAATGACCTTCGGGGTATTGCCATCGGTGGCACCAACGGCAAGACCACAGTAACCGGTATGGTTGGCTGGATACTGGACAGAGCCGGCCTAGACCCCACTGTGATAATGGGTGGGATGATGAAAAACTATTCCAACAGGTCCCAGCCGGGAAATGCCCGTGTAGGCCGCTCCGACATAACCGTTATAGAGGCCGATGAGAGTGACGGCAGTCTTATATACTACAGGCCAAAAGTAGGTGTCATCACGAATATCACTAAAGACCACAAGCCTATCGGCGAGCTGATAATGCTGTTTTCAAGCTTTGCAGATGGTTCCTCGAAGCTGGTCCTCGGTGCCGACTGTCCAGTTGCAAGTAGCATTAGGCCCATACCGAGAGGGACGATTACCTTCGGTTTCAGCGAAAAGGCACTTTTTAGGGCCACCGATGTGGCCTGTAAGGACTGGAGTTCTTCTTTTAAGGTTGAGGACGTGCCGTTCAAGCTAAAGCTCCCCGGCAGACATAACGTGCTGAACGCCTTGGCGGCCATAGTCACTGCCCATCTTCTGTCTGTTCCCCTCGAGGTCTCAGCAAAGGCCCTGAAGGATTTTAAGGGCGTTAGTCGCAGGCTAGACTTGATCGGGGAGACACGGGGTATTAAGGTCATAGACGACTTTGCCCACAACCCTCAGAAGATAAAGGCAGCCATTGAATCGGTAAGGCCAACCTCACGCAGGATCTTAGCAATCTATCAACCCCACGGCTTCTCCCCCACCCGTTTTCTTAAGGAGGAGCTTGTACAAACAATTTCTGAAGGGTTATCCGCAGACGATATCCTGTTCATGCCCGAGATATTTTACGCCGGGGGGACTGTAAGTAAGGACATATCTTCTAGAGATATAATAGAGTCTGTGGCGGCTCAGGGGATTAGGGCACACTTCGTCACCGAGAGGACGGGAATCAGAGGGCACATATGTGAGGAGGCAAGACCAGGGGACACCGTCCTGGTCATGGGTGCACGGGACGACACCTTAACAGAGTTCTGTCAAGAGATTTTGGGTTCACTTTCTGGAAAGAGGCCCAAGAAGAATGCTTATCGTTAGAGTGTTGGGGCACAAGGTCTAAAATACAAGGAGTGTTCGTAACTTGCCGGCTTTTTGGTGAGTCTATATACCACAGCAGGGCTGCACAGCTACAGCTCTTTTCTCTTGAGATGTTCTATGATGCTACGATAGAACCTTCTCTTGTCAAAATTGGTGACAAAATCCAGGTCAAACCTCCACCCGATGAACTTTAGGTGGTCTGCATTGAAATTGCCCATGTATTTGACACCGTTTTCACCATCTTGCCACCTAGCGGAACGCACGGATACCAGACCGTCGTTCTCCCCTTCTTCTCTCATTATGAGGTCAAATAATGGCCACAAGAGGGGCGATATCTTGGATTTCACCTGGGAGCCGCTGTAGGTAAAATATTTTACATCATCGACGTTTTTGACCTCCTCGTTAAACCTCTTACAACTATCTGTGGTGAGGTCGTGAAAGGTATTTAGGTCACAGCCCAGGAATTTGGACATTATACTCGCTATTTGTGTGAGCCTCTTTGTTCCCCAGTCGGCTGCAGCTGTGCCGTGGTGGGGTGTGGCTATAGTGGATAGCGAGGCCACCCTGTCGTTCATACCCAGACGGGATATCGCATAGCGGGCATCAAGCCCACCCATACTATGGGCGATGATATTTACTTTGTCGGCCTTTGCCTTGTGGATGAACTCCTCAATCTGTGCCTTAAGGAGAGCGGCCCTTTTTTCCACTGGAGAGGTCTCTGTCGTAGTGGTTGTAACATTACAACCGAGCGTACCTATGTACTTGGCTATCCCCAGAAAGTAGGAGACAACCTTACTGTTAAAGCCAAATAGGCCTGGGGCGAGGACAATGGGGTATTTCGTGCCCTTGGGCCTATGTGTCCTCTTTTTTAGTCGTATTGTAATAGGCATATTAGAAGGACCTTCCCATTTTGTCCCAAAATCTTAGCACCATATGCCCCCTTTGTCCAGGAGGAACAAAACTAATTTATTGGGCTGATGCAGTTAAGGTGTTGGCCTTTCCTATAGTTATATTTATCTACACGCAGTATTTATTTCTTCTTTATTGTGCCATGCCCACAGGACTTACC
>JBHICS010000207.1:0-3183 GCA_046759685.1 Candidatus Brocadiales bacterium
AAACCTACCGAGTTCTCCCAGGATGCCGGTAGAAATATGGATCTTATAGCTCCTTGAACCCAGACTTACCTTTACCGTTTTCATGTTCTTTCCTTTGCCTGCTTCTCATTATAGCGGTGGGATTCGAAGCATATAATTTTAAAGCCCTTATGTCAAGGTATCTCTAGATGCGATTCGATTCTTATGAACAGGCGCTTGGGTTCCTCTTCCAGGCTATCGATTACGAGAAGCTGACCAAGTATAAGTACGACGTGCCGGGTTTCAACTTAGACCGTGTGGTGCGCCTTTTGTCACAGGTGGGCAGCCCGCACCAAGGGCTTGCGGCCGTCCATGTGGCCGGTACCAAGGGCAAGGGTTCAACCGCAACAATGATAGCACGCCTCCTGAATGAAGCGGGCCTCAAGGTAGGGCTTTTTACCTCACCGCATCTGGTGCATCTTGAAGAGAGGATAAAGGTAGATGGCGAGATGATTGGCAAGGATGAGGTTCGCTCGCTTCTTGGGAGGCTGAGGCCATATATAGAGAAGGAACGAGAAGAAAACCCGCTCCTTGCCCCTACGTTCTTTGAAATTATTACCGCACTCGCACTAATGTATTTTAGGAATAGGGAGGTTGATTGGGCGGTGCTTGAGGTGGGCATGGGGGGTAGGCTCGACGCTACTAACGTAATACGGCCCCAGGTATCTGTCATTACAGGTATAGGTTTTGATCACACGGATAAGCTGGGTAAGACCCTGGGGCAGATAGCCGGGGAAAAGGCAGGTATAATCAAAGGGGGTGTGCCGGTAGTCTCGTCTCCGCAACCCCTAGAGGCCCTTGAGTCTATTGAGGAAAAATGCAGTGCAATGGGTGCGCGGCTCTATCTCGTGGGTAGGGACATAGAGATTCTCAGCCTCAAGAGTCTTGCGCTTGATGGACTTGTGTGCGATATAAGGACGTGGAATAGGGTATATAATGACCTGCGGCTTCCTCTTCTGGGCGAACATCAGGCCGAGAATCTGGCGTCGGCCATTGGTGCGGTGGAGGTGTTGGCCGAGTGTGGAGGCCTTTCGTGGGACGAGGCGGTGGCAAAGGAAGCACTCAAGGCCCTGCAGTGTCCAGCCAGGGTGGAGGTGATTTCCAGACGGCCACTTGTAGTCTTGGATGCCGCCCATAACGTCTCTTCCATGCATGCCCTTGTGGATACTTTGAGAAAGGCCATGAGGTTTGACAGACTTATCCTTGTCTTGGGTGTGTCCGTAGACAAGGATTTGGAGGGGATATTTGGAGAAGTGGTGCCTATGGTACATAAGGTGGTTCTAACCGCCGCCGATATGCCGCGGTCTGCACCGCCAGGGCTCCTGGCAGAAAAGATAGGAACATATCTGGGAGAGGGCGCAGAGGCCCTGGTGGTGGATGACCCATGTGAAGCGCTGGAACAGGCCAAAAGACTTGCTGGGCCAGAGGATTGTATATGCATCACGGGTTCTTTCTACTTAGCCGGCAAGATAAAGGAGTTGCTTGAGAGGGAGGGCCTGTAGTTATTAATGAGGCTATTGCAGAGCCATAAAATATTTTGTAGTTGCTCGATTTATCGAGCCTATAAGGCCCCATAAATGGGGCAACTACACAGCGGTAGACAACGAAGTTTACTTCGTTGAAACTTCACTCAGAATGACAGACTGCGTAGCCTTTGCTGTCCAATACGAACAGGTCTAAAGACCTGTCCCTACAAGACGACTCAAGTTTGTGTAGCGTGCGAGCTTGCTCGCACGTTGATATTCTAACCAGAACGTTGGAGCAAGCTCCAACGCTACATTAATGCCCCATAAATGGGGCAGCTACATATAGCCGGTTGGTGCGTCGAGACACACCCTACAGTACTTACGGCACAAGAGGGGGAATGCATCACGCCGAAAATCAAAGCCGATCCTGAGTCATTTCTATTCCATCTGGCACTTCAGACGTCTATCCTGCACCAGCATCTCTTCAAACTCCTCGGCGGGTACTGGTTTGCTGAACAGAAAACCCTGTATCTCTTCACACTGCTGTTGCTTGAAGAAGGCCAGCTGTTCTTCGGTCTCTATACCTTCGGGAATTGTCTTGATTTTTAAGCCTCGTGCCAGGGTGATCATCGCCATGACAATCGCAGCATCAGTTGGATTGGTGAGGGCGTTTTGCACAAAAGACTTGTCAATCTTCAGCATATCTATGGGGAAATGTTTCAGATAGGCGAGTGAATAAACACCTGTGCCAAAATCATCCAGCGTAATCTTGATTCCCATATCCTTCAACTCACGCAGTGTCGCGATGGTAGAGTCCGTAGCCTGCAGGACCATGCTCTCGGTGATTTCCAGCTCCAGGAAATGAGGGTCCAAACCGGTCTCTTTTAACACCTGAGCGACCGTTTCTACCACGTTTTGCCTGAATTGACGGGCCGAAAGGTTTTACCGACACCCGTATGGGTGGAAGGCCAGCGTCTTGCCAGGACTTGTTTTGTGCACATGCGGTGCGCAGCACCCATTCACCGATAGGTACAATCAGCCCGGTGTCTTCTGCCAGGCGAATAAATTCATCCGGAAGAACCAGCCCCCGCTCAGGGTGTTGCCAACGCACCAGGGCCTCCATGCCAACGATCCGTCCGGTGTTGGTATTCACCTGAGGCTGGTAGTAGACCACTAATTCATTATGCTCCAGGGCGTTGTGAAGCCCACTTTCCAGTTCCAGCCGCCTCTTGGCCCAGGCGTGCATATCAGGGTTATAGAGCTGGTAGTTGTCTCTGCCCTGTTCCTTGGCATAATACATGGCGGCATCCGCATTCTTCTGCAGGGTTTCAGCATCTTCACCGTTATTTGGGTATAGGGCAATACCGATGCTAGTAGTGATTTGGAGTTCGTGGCCAGCGAGCATCAATGGCTCTCTGACGCTTGTAAGGATTTTGTGGGCAATCTTGGTGGCATTTTCCACCTGCTTGATTCCTGGCAATAACAGCGTGAATTCGTCTCCCCCCAGACGGGCAACGGTGTCTTCTTTGCGCGCACCGTTTGTCAATCTTTTGGCAATGTTTTGCAACAACTGGTCTCCAATTGGATGTCCAAGCGAATCATTAATGACCTTGAATTGGTCCAGGTCGAGAAACAGCACGGCCAGCATCTGCTTACTGCGTTGTGCGTAAGCCAACGCCATATTAAGACGATCAGTAAA
>JBHICS010000208.1:0-3175 GCA_046759685.1 Candidatus Brocadiales bacterium
ATCTGGCCTTTCTGGGAAAAACTGCCTGTAGTTCTGTATGGCAGGTAACAGAACTGCATAAAGAAAGCAGCAATTATAATGCCATGACATAGTAAACCGACAGGATTAGTAAAGCAGGGGGTTAAATATTTTGTTGGTATGTATAAGCCATTATGGAGTGCAGGCTTATGATTACGGCCGAGATGGCTTTTGTCAGTGGTGGGCAGTGTTGAGACTGGTCGCAACACACAGCGGTATGTCTGATTATGCGACACCTGCTGTAAAACTGTACAGTATTATTTCGGTATTTTGCCCATGGCGTTGAGGCAGTATCTAGAGGCATTCGTTAACCTCATCTATCCAATGCATTGCTTTGGCTGCCGAATGAGCCTTCATAATGAGGGCGGGCGGTACCTTTGCAAGGGCTGTTGGGGCGGAATAAGTTATATAACAGGCACACGTTGTCCTAGATGTGGCATGGGCCTTGGTGATTACGCCCTGATCTCTCAAGAGGGCTGCATAGAGTGCAGGACCCATAGGTTCAAGTTTGATGGCGCCTTTTCTGCTGCCTATTATGAGGGTGTCATAAAAGAACTTATACATCAATTTAAATATGGAAGACAGGAATTCTTGGCTGAATCCTTAACGGAGGTTCTCGCACGGTGTGTCAAGGAAATTGACCTCCGCCGAGGCAATATAGACATGGTGGTGGCCGTGCCGCTTCACCGGCGGAAGATGACGGAGCGGGGTTTTAACCAGGCAGAGCTTTTGGGGCGAAATGTGGGGAGGTTTCTTGATATGGATGTTTGTACAGGAGGGCTACGGAGGGTCCGAAACACCCCTTCCCAGACCCGTCTTCCCTATTACAAACGTGAGGAGAATGTGCGAGAGGCCTTTCTAGTAGAAAAACCCACCCAATTTAAAGGTAAGGATGTGCTTTTGGTAGACGATGTCCTGACATCTGGCCTTACCGCATCGGAATGTGCCAGGGTTCTTAAAGAAAGCGGGGCGAGAAGGGTCTATGTCCTTACGGTTGCGAAATCTAGACGAATGACGGCCAGAGTTTAATACGCTTGACTACGCAGGCCCGAAAAAGTACAATACTACTGAAATACCAGCAAAAGCTTTTTAAGGTTAAAAGAAAGGGATCCCAATTGAATATAATAGTCTCTGGAAGGCATCTTAGCATAACCGATGCCATAAAGAGCTACGCTGAGAAGAAGGTCGGGAAGTTGGAGAAGTATTTTGACAGGCTTATTAAGGTGCAGGTAAACCTGGACGTAGAGAGCGAGAGGCACCGAGCAGAGATGATCGCCTCCGCTGCACGGGGTTCAATACTTATAGCGGAGGTTATTGACCACGATATCTATGCTGCCATTGATAGAGCAACTGACAAATTAGAGAGGCAGCTAACACGTCATAAGGAAAAACTATACAAGAAGAGACCAAAAAAGGGGTCCTCACCGGCGGGCACGGTAGAGGGCTCTTGAGGAAGGTGGGGCGGAAGCGTACTCTCTACAAATGTCCTTGACGTTATTGGCCTGCTAAGAGCTTTTCATACAGTGATGCTTTTTCTCGGTTGGAGGATTAGATGAAACTGGCAGAATTCCTTATCGAGGAGTCAGTAATCTATGAATTAAAGTGTAGAGATAAAAAGAGTACTATCAAAGAGATGGTTGAGGCACTTACACGGTCTCATAAGATCCCTACCAAGGAAGTTGACAGTGTGATGGCTGCGCTCATGAAAAGGGAGCAGCTTGGTAGCACTGGAATAGGTGGCGGAGTAGCAGTACCCCACACAAAACACGGCTGCGTGTCGAGGCTGTTAGTGGCGGTTGCACGCTCAGAGGGGGGTATAGACTTTGACGCCTTAGACGGAGAGCCCGTACACCTTGTCTTTCTTCTTTTGTCCCCGAATGAAACCGCAGGTGCACACCTGCAAGCCCTCGAAAGGATAGCCACACTTATTAGGGATAATGACTTTAGACGCTTTATGACGACGGCTTCTGATAAGGAAGAAATGATAGAGATCCTTAGAGAGGTAGATAGTCACCGAACAGGAAGCTTAACGTAAGGGCCTACTGGGCCATCTGTCCCGCCAGTAAACATGATTATAAATCGTCAACTACGAATCTTAAATGCAGACGGCCTCCATGCTCGTCCCGCCACCCGCTTTGCAGAGATAGCAAACAAGTACGCTGCAGAAATAAAGGTGAAGGCCAAGGATAAGGAGGTTAGTGGCAAGAGCGTCATAGAGCTGCTAACGCTTGGTGCCGAGCGAGGTACCGATATACGCATCATTGCGAATGGTAATGACGCCAATAATGCGTTAGATGCGCTCTCTAACCTGGTAAGCGGCAACTTCGACGAACAGACGATGGTTGTCAAGAAGGGTATAGCCCTGGCACCGGGTGTGGTAGTAAAAAAGGCGTTTATTTTGGAGGGCACGGGCTACTGGGTAAAGAGGAATTTTATCCCCGAGGAACACGTCCCGTACGAAATAAAGAGGCTTAAGAATGCCATAGTGGCGGCAGAAAAGCAGATGCAGGAGCTTGAAAAGCAGGTTTCCTCGAAACTGGGGCATGAAATAGCAACCGTCCTTGAGGCCCACAGAATGATATTGCGGGATGAGCATCTTAAGAGGGAATTCATATCTAAGATAGAAAACTTTTGGATTACGGCAGAGTTTGCTGTTTCAATGGTTCTGAAGGGCTATATAAAGAAATTCCACAGCGTCGAGAACCAATACATAAAGGAACGCGTTGGCGATATAGTTGATATTGAGAATAGATTGCTTAGTAACCTGATGGGGGAGAAGCGCGAAGAGTTGAAAAATCTTTCTGAAGAGGTAGTGCTTGTTACCCACGACCTAAGGCCCTCGGAGACAGCTTCTCTAGACGCAGAAAAGATAAAAGGTTTTGCCACTGAGGTTGGAGGTAGAACGTCCCACACTGCCATATTGGCTCGCGCCTTGGGCATACCGGGCGTAGTAGGCCTCGGCAGTATCACTACAGAGATTTACCCGGGTGATACGATCGTCATCGACGGGAACAAAGGCGTGGTTATAATAAGGCCCGACGAAGAGACCATAAATGAGTATGAGGAAAGGGAAAAGACCATACATGTATTTGAGGCCAAGCTTACCCAAGAATTGCAGGACCAGCCGGCCGAGACACCGGATGGCCGTGAGATAACC